>JBQCFN010000290.1:0-5376 GCA_051959035.1 Lysobacteraceae bacterium
GGGCGATGACGAACGGCAGGCCGCAGCTCCCCGTCGTCGGGGCCCAGTCGCCGCCGCCGACGCCGAAATCCAGCCGCTTCACCGTCGCCTTGCCGGCCAGCACCGGGCGCGCGCCCGGCGTCCAGGTGAAGGTCAGCGTGACCGGCTTGCTCACGCCATGCAGCGACAGCGTGCCGTCGGCGGCGTACTGGTTGCCGCCGAGGTGGCGGAAGCGGGTGGCGGTGTAGCGCGCCTGCGGGAAGCGCGCCGCGTCGAAGAAGTCGCCGCCGCGCAGGTTCTCGTCGTAGTCGCCATTGCCGGTGGTCGCGGTGGCGAGCGGGATGGTGACGTCCAGCCGCGCGGCTGCCAGCTGCGCGGGATCGAAGCTGAGCCGGGTGCTGAAGCCCGGGAAGCGCCCGCTGAACACCTCGCCCTGGTACTGGCCGGCGAACGCGAGCGTCGACCCGGGCGCCTGCACGTAATCGGCGGCCGCCGCGGGCAGGGCGAGGGCGAGCAGCAGCACGGCGGAAGCGAGCCTAGGCATCGGGGACATCCTCGGATGGGGAGGGAAGGCGCAGCCAGCCGCGCGGCAGCATGCGCGCGAGGGTGGCGTCGCGCTGGGCGAAATGGTGCCAGAGCGCGGCGGCCGCGTGCGCCACCGCCACCGCCGCCAGCGTCCAGAACAGGGTTTCGTGGACGTCCTTGGCGAGCGCGTTGAGCGCGGCGTCGCGGTGCGCGATCGCCGGCACGCGCACCAGGCCGAACCAGCGCAGCGGGAAGCCCGAGGTCGAATTGATCAGCCAGCCGCTGAGCGGGATGGCGAACAGCAGCACGTACAACGCAGCGTGGGTCAGCGAGGCAACGCGCTGCTGCCAGCGTGGCATCGCCACCTCGCGCGGGCGCCCCGCGTACAGCCGCCACAGCAGCCGCAGCGCGGCGAGCGCGAGGATCGTCAGCCCGATCGACTTGTGCAGCGCGTAGACCCGGGCCTTGTGCGGCGTGTCCGGCAGGTCGGTCATGGTCAGGCCGAGCCAGGCCATCGCCAGCAGCAACGCGACGATGAGCCAGTGGAAGGACTGGCTGACGGCGCCCCAGCGGTCGGCGGGATTCTTCAGGCTCATGGCGGGGGCGGCAGCGCGTCCTGGTCGGGGGCGGGAGTGGGGTCGGCGGGCGCCTGCGCGTCCGCCGGCGCCGGCTCCGGCGGCGCAAGCGCCACGTTGCCGGCGGTGACCGCGCCATCGTGCACCGCTTCGGCCTCGATGCGCAGCTCGACGCGGTCGCCGATCACCGTCGGCCACGCGTCGATGCCGAAGTCCTTGCGGCTCAGCACCGCCGTCGCCGAGAAGCCCGCGGTATGGCGGAACGGCGGCAGCGGATGGTGCCTGAGCTGGTTGAAGGTCACGTCGAGGCAGGCGTCGCGGGTGGTGCCGTGCAGGGTGAGCTCGCCGCAGGCCTGCGCGTGGCGGGCGTCGCGCGGCACGATGCGGGTGGAGACGAAGGTGGCGAGCGGATGGTGGGCCACGTCCAGCAGGTTGCGCGCCGAGGCCGCGCGGTTCCACTTCGCGTCGCCGAGGTCCAGCCGTGCCAGCGGCACCGTCACCGCCAGCTTCGCGCTCGACCAGTCGTCCGGGTCGAACCACAGCCGCCCGCTGCTGCCCGACACCGTGCCCAGCGCCTGCGAGAAGCCCGCATGGCTGACCGCGAACAGCACCCGCGTGTGCACCGGGTCGAGCCGGTAACCGTCGCCGGTCGCCGACGCGCGCGCCGGCAGCAGCAGGAGGCAGGCGAGCAATGGCAGGCAAAAGCGCGTCGGCATGGCGTCTCCGCGAAGGTCTGGCGTGGTCGGTCGGCGGGATGCGTGGCCGTCGCCCTGAATGCCGCGCGCGCCGGACCAGGTTCAATGCCCTGCCCGATTCTAGGCGGCGGGCGCCCGCCGCGCGGGTTGCGGGCGCCACGCCGCGTTGCGACCATCCGGCGGGGAAGGCGGCCGGATGGCCGCGCGGGGATGGACCGTGTCGACAAGGATGCTCCACGCGGCACTGCTGCTGCTCGCGCTGTGCGGCCTGGCCTGCCTCGCGCCGGCCCGTGCCGGCCTGCCGGAAACGCCGCAGCCGCAGCAGCTCACCGTCGCCGACGGCTTGCCGTCCAACCGCATCAATGGCGTCGCCGAGGACGCCTTCGGCTACCTGTGGATCGCCACCAGCGACGGCCTCGCGCGCTACGACGGCATCGGCTTCAAGGTCTGGCGGGTGGGCGAGGGCCTGCGCGACAACTTCGTCTGGTCGGTGCACGTGGACGCGCGCAACCGCGTGTGGATCGGCACCAGCCACGCCGGCCTGGCGATGCTCGACGTGGACCGCGCGCGCCTGCGCTGGTACGACCAGGCCAGCGACGCGCGCATCGGCAGCGACGAGGTGTGGTCGATCTCCTCCACCCGCGACGGCGCCCTGTGGTTCGGCACCGCCACCGGCGGCCTGCACCGGATCGCCCCGGACGGCACGATCAGCCGCTACATGCCGCGCGCCGGCGATCCGCGCAGCCTGCCCGACGCCGCGGTCGGGCAGCTCGCGGTGGCGCCGGACGGCACGCTCTGGGTCGGCACCAAGCGCGGCGTCGCGCGCTGGACCGGGCACGATTTCGTCCGCCTGCCGGAAGACGCCGTGCATTCGCCGGCGACCAACATGCTCGCCTTCGACCGGGACGGCACGCTGTGGATCGGCACGCCGCGCGGGGTGAGCGCGGTGCATCCGGACGGCAGCGCGGACCTGGCGCCGTGGCCGGGCTTCCCGAAGACCCTGTACGCGATGCTGCTGCGCGATCGCGCCGGCAACCGCTGGCTCGACTCCGCCGACGGCCTCGGCCGCGACGCCGAGGGCGAGGTGCGCAACGTGCCGCTGTACAGCCAGTACGCGCACGGCATGATCCGGCCGTCGTGGTCGGGCGCCTACCAGGACCGCGAGGGCGGGGTGTGGTTCGCCAGCAGCGACAGCGGGCTGTGGTACCTGCAGCCGGACTGGGCCCGGTTCTCGGTGCTGCCGCGCCGCGCCGACGATCCCGCTTCGCCGGCCAACGCCTACGTGCATGGCATCGCGCCGTCGGCGAGCGCGGACATGTGGCTGGTCGGCAGCGGCGGCGTGCTCGACCTGCTCGACCCCGAAAGCGGCGAGGTGCGCCACGTGGTGCCCGACATCGGCGCCGGGTTGATGCCGATGGCGGTGCACGAGGACGCGCGCGGCCGCGTGTGGGTGAGCTACTACGACGGCCTCGTGCGCTACGACCCGGCCAACGGCGAGCTGCGGCGCTGGACCAGCGACGATCCGGTCGACGCCGCGCTCACCGGCGATCGCACCGAGTTCGCCGAGACCTCCGACGGCACGCTGTGGCTGGTGTCGCGCGACGGCGGCGCGCAGGCGCGCGATCCCGACGGCCACGTGGTCGAGTCGGTGCCGGCCGACGGTCGCCGCGGGCTGGCGCCGGACAAGACCGTGCATCAGGCGCTGGTCGGGCCGGATGGCGCGCCGTGGATCGTGGGCGCGCAGGGCCTGCTGACCTGGGACGCGGGCGCGCGCCGGTTCGAACCGGTCGCGGGCGCGCCGGCGGGCGAGTGGTACGGCGTCGCCCTGGACGCCGACGGCGGCGTGTGGATCGCCGGCTTCGGCACCCTGCTGCACTGCCGCTGGAACGGCGCCGCGCTGCGGGTGCTGGCGCGCTACGACGGCCGCGACGGATTGCCCGCGCTGGCGCCGAGCGGGCTCACCGTCGACCGCGCCGGCGTGGCCTGGCTGACCAGCATGCGCGGGCTGATCCGGTTCGATCCGGGGCGGCGCAGCGCGCGCCTGTACGGCGTGCACGACGGCCTGCCGAGCCAGGAATTCGGCGAACGCCCGGTGCCGCGCCCGGAGGACGGCCGCATCGCCGCCGCCACGCCCGACGGCCTGGTGCTGTTCGATCCCGCGGTCGTGCATCCGGAGCCGGGCGCGCCGCAGCTGGTGATCGAATCGGTGGGCGTGCGCCGCGGCGACAGCCGGGTCGACCTGCCGGCGCACGGCCACTTCGTGCTGCGACCGGGCGATCGCGACCTGCGCATCGTCGCGCGCCTGCTGTCCTTCGCCAACGCGCGCTCGCACCGCTTCCGCTTCCGCCTCGCGCCGTTCGACCAGGGGTGGGTCGAAACGGGCGCGGGCGGCGAGCGCCTGTTCTCGCAGCTCGAGCCCGGCGACTACACCCTGCGCGTGCAGGCGCGCACGGCCGACAACGCATGGTCGCCGGTGCAGGTGCTGTCGTTCCGCGTCGCGCCGCCATGGTGGCGCATGCCGGCGGCACTGGCCGGCTTCGCCGCGCTCGCCGTGCTGCTGCTGTGGTGGTTGGCCGATGCCTACCGCGCGCGCCTGCGCCAGCGCCACGACTGGCAGCTCGCGCTGCACAAGCGCTCGCTCGCCGAACAGGCCTCGGAGGCGAAGACCCGCTTCCTCGCCACCCTCGGGCACGAGGTGCGCACGCCGATGACCGGTGTGCTCGGCATGAGCGAGCTGCTGCTGGACACGCCGCTGGACCCGCGCCAGCGCGGCTACGCCGAGGCGATCCGCGGCGCCGGCCAGCACCTGCTGCGGCTGGTCAACGATGCCCTCGACCTCGCCCGCATCGAGTCCGGCCGGCTCGAGCTGGACCCGCAGCCGTTCGACGTGCGCGCGCTGGTCGGCGAGGTCGCCGCGTTCACCGCGCCGCTCGCGCGCGAGCGCGGGCTCGCCTTCGTCGAGCGCATCGACGACGACGCGCCCGCCTCGCTGCACGGCGACGCCACGCGGATCAAGCAGATCCTGCTCAACCTGCTCGGCAACGCGCGCAAGTTCACCGAGCGCGGCGAAATCGGCCTGCGGGTGTCGGCGCTGCAAGGCGGCGGTGTGCGCTTCGTCGTGCACGACACCGGCCCCGGCCTCAACGACGAGCAGCAGGCGCGCCTGTTCCGCCGCTTCGAGCAGGCCGAAGGCGCGCGCACCGCGGCGCGCTACGGCGGCAGCGGGCTGGGGCTGGCGATCAGCCAGGAACTCGCCGCCGCGATGGGCGGACGCATCGGCCTGGACAGCGCGCCGAACCGCGGCAGCCGCTTCGTCGTCGACCTGCCGCTCGCGCAAGCCGCCCTGCCGACGCCGGTGCCGCCGCCTGGCGCGCGCCGCGGCGCGGCGCCGCGCGCGCTGCTGCTGGTGGAGGACGACCCGATCGTCGCCGACGTGGTGTCCGGCCTGCTGCGCGCGCAGGGACATGGCGTGGTGCACGCGCCGCATGGCCTGGCCGCGCTGGCCGAAGCCGCGCAGGCGCGCTTCGACGCCGCGCTGCTCGACCTCGACCTGCCGGGCATGGACGGCCTCGCGCTTGCGCGCACGCTGCGCGCGCAGGGCT
>JBQCFN010000291.1:0-8670 GCA_051959035.1 Lysobacteraceae bacterium
CGGTGCTGTCGGAGGAATCGGCCGAGGACGTGCCGGGGCTGGTCCGGCGCGAGTGGCGCCGGCTGTGGCTGGTCGATCCGCTCGACGGCACCCGCGAGTTCGTCACGCGCAACGGCGAGTTCACCGTCAACATCGCCCTGGTCGAGGACGGCGAACTGCTGATGGGCGTGATCCAGGCCCCGGTCACCGGCGAACTCTGGCACGCGCAGCGCGGCGTCGGCGCGTTCCGGCGCGAGGCCGGCGGCGACGTGGAACTGCGCCCGCGCCGGCCCGCCGCGCCGCCGCTGCGCGTCGCCGCCAGCCGCGCGCACCGCGCCGCCCGCACCGAGGCCTTCATCGGCCGGATGGGCGAGGTCACCGAGGTCAACCTCGGTTCCTCGCTGAAGTTCTGCCGCCTCGCCGAGGGCGGCCTGGACGTGTATCCGCGCTTCGGCCCGACCAGCGAGTGGGACACCGCCGCCGGGCAGTGCATCCTCGAGGCGGCCGGCGGCATGGTCGTCGACGCGCAGGGTCGCCCGCTGCGCTACAACCAGCGCGACACGGTGCTCAATGGCGACTTCCTTGCGCTGGCCGATCCCGGCCTGCCGTGGCGGGAGTGGCTGGCGGCATGAGCGCGGCCGGCGACATCGACGGCCTGCTCGCGATCATGGCGCGCCTGCGCGACCCCGAGCGCGGCTGCCCGTGGGACGTCGCGCAAAGCTTCGCCACGATCGCGCCGTACACGATCGAGGAAGCCTACGAGGTCGCCGACGCGATCGACCGCGCCGATCTGCCCGCGCTGAAGGACGAACTCGGCGACCTGCTGCTGCAGGTCGTGTTCCATGCGCGCATGGCGGAGGAGCAGGGCGCGTTCGCCTTCGCCGACGTGGTCGCGGCGATCTCGGACAAGATGGTGCGGCGGCACCCGCACGTGTTCGCCGATGCCCGGGTGGGTGACGCGCACGCGCAGACGCAGGCGTGGGAGGAGCACAAGCGGCGCGAGCGCGAGGCGGCGGGCCATGGCGATACCTCCGCGCTCGCCGGCGTCGCACGCGGCCTGCCGGAATGGCAGCGCGCGGTGAAGCTGCAGAAGAAGGCGGCGCGGGTCGGCTTCGACTGGCCGGGCCCGGAGCCGGTGATCGCCAAGCTGCACGAGGAAATCGAGGAAGTGCGCGCCGAATTCGACGCGCGCGCGGCCGCGCCGGACGACGCGGCGGTGCAGTCGCGGCTGGAGGACGAGATCGGCGACCTGCTGTTCGTGTGCGCCAACCTCGCGCGGCACGCGCGGGTGGACGTAGGCGCCGCGCTGCGCCGGGCCAACCTCAAGTTCGAGCGGCGGTTCCGCGCGATGGAAACGCTGGCGGCCGCCGACGGCCACGACTTGCCGGCGCTCCCGCTGGACGCGCAGGATGCCTACTGGGAGCGGGCGAAGGCGGCGGAACGGGCCTGAGCCCACGGCCGCATCGCCCGGCCGGCAACCGATGCGCCAGCCTCGAGGAGCCGCAATGCAACGCTTCGCCAGCTTCCGCGAGTTCTATCCCTTCTACCTCGGCGAACACGCCCACCCCGTCTCGCGCCGCCTGCATTTCGCCGGCAGCTGCGGCGTGCTGGTGCTGGTCGCGCTGGCGCTGTGGCAGCGCAACCCGTGGTGGCTGCCCGCCGCGCTCGCCTGCGGCTACGGCTGCGCGTGGGTCGGGCATTTCTTCTTCGAGAAGAACCGCCCGGCGACCTTCCGCCACCCGTTCTATTCGTTCGCCGGCGACTGGGTGATGTTCGTCGACATCCTGCGCGGGCGGGTGCGGCTGTAGCGCCTCACTCGAGGAAGATCAGCCACGCCGCGACCACGATCAGGGCGAAGCCGGCCCAGTGGTTCCAGCGCAGCGGCTGGCCGAGATACCAGGCGGAAAACCCGGCGAACACCAGCAGGGTGATCACCTCCTGCATGCCCTTGAGCTGCGGCGCCGAATACACCGCGCTGCCCAGCCGGTTGGCGGGCACCTGCAGGGTGTACTCGAAGAACGCGATGCCCCAGCTGGCGAGGATGACCACGAACAGCGGCGCGCCGCGGTACTTGAGGTGGCCGTACCAGGCGAAGGTCATGAAGACGTTGGAGCCCAGCAGCAGGAGGACGGGCAGGAAGCGGTCGAGGAGGGCGGGCACGGGCGGTTCCGGGGTGGTGGAAGGCGGGGTCGGGGCCGGGTCAGGGCGGGGTCGGGCCTGGGGCGGGCGCCAGCCTATCGCCCCGCCGGGGTAGTCTTCACGCTGCCTCAACGGCCGACCGGGCACGTTTCACAAAGCTGAAGCCCAAGGGAACCCATATGCGCGCCTCACAAGAACCCGCCGGCCTGGTCCTGATCGTCGAGGACAACCGCAACATCTCCGAAATGGTGGGCGAATACCTCGAAGGCCGCGGCTTCGAGGTCGACTACGCCTCCGACGGCCTGGACGGCTACCGCCTGGCCTCCGAGAACAGCTACGACGTGGTCGTGCTCGACCTCATGCTGCCCCGCCTGGACGGGGTGGAAGTGTGCAAGCGGCTGCGCGAGGAGGCCCGCAAGTCCACGCCGGTGCTGATGCTGACCGCGCGCGACACCCTCGACGAGAAGCTCACCGGCCTGTCGGTGGGCGCCGACGACTATCTGACCAAGCCGTTCGCGATCCAGGAGCTGGAGGCCCGCCTGCGCGCGCTGATCCGCCGCGAGCGCCGCCAGGTCGGCTCCGAGGTGCTGAAGGTGGCCGACCTCGTGCTCGATCCCGCCAGCCTGCGCGCCACCCGCGGCGGCACCGAACTGCAGCTCTCGCCGATCGGCCTGAAGCTGCTGACCATCCTGATGCGCGAGTCGCCGCGCGTGGTCAGCCGGCAGGAGATCGAGCGCGAGATCTGGGGCAATGGCCTGCCGGATTCGGATACCCTGCGCAGCCACCTCTACAACCTGCGCAAGACGATCGACAAGCCGTACGACAAGCCGCTGCTGCACACCGTGCAGAGCGCCGGTTACCGGATTGCCGACATCGAGCAGCCGCCCGCCTGAGCAGCATCCGGCCCCCAACCCAGCACGGCCTCCCGCGCAAGCTGCGGGTGGCCTTCCTGCTCCAGGTCGCGATGACCAGCCTGGTCATCGTCGCCGGCGCGTGGGCGCTGGTGGTCACCGCGCGCGACAAGCTGGTCGCGAACGCGCTGGAAGAGAACGCCGACTACTTCTGGGCGCAGCGCACGATCGATCCCGACCGCCCGCCGCCCGACGGCGCCTCCCTGCACGGCTACGTGGTGGCGAGCGGCGCCTCCGCCGCGTCGCTGCCCGAACCGCTGCGCGCCCTCGAGCCTGGCCGCCACGACCTCGAGGAACAGACGGTCCTGGTCGACCAGCGCGGCGACGCGCGCCTGTACCTCACCTACCCGCACGAGCGGGCGACCCGGCTGGCCTTCGAGATCGTGGCGTTGCCGATCCTGCTCGCGCTGCTCGCGCTCGCCGCGAGCGCCTGGTTCACCTACCGGATGGCCCGGCGGATGGTGTCGCCGCTGCACTGGCTCGCGCGCGAGGTGCGCCGCTGGGACCCGATGGACCCGGCGACCGGGGCGCTGGCGCCGGACAAGCTGCCGGCCGATGCCGGCATGGAAGCGCGGCTGCTGGCCGGCGCCCTCGTGCGCATGGGCGAACGCATGCGCGCCTTTGTCCGCCGCGAGCGCGACTTCACCCGCGACGCCAGCCACGAGCTGCGCACCCCGCTCACCGTGATCCGCGTCGCCGCCGACCTGCTGCAGAGCGATCCCGACCTGCCGCAGCGCGCGCAGCGTTCGATCACCCGCATCCAGCACGCCGGCCGCGACATGGAGGCGGTGATCGAGGCCTTCCTGGTGCTCGCGCGCGAGAGCAACGTCGAGCCGCACCGCGAGGACTTCCTGGTGCGCGACGTGGTCGAGGAGGAAGTGCACAAGGCGCGGCCGCTGCTCGCCGGCAAGCCGGTCGAGCTCACCGTAGTCGAGCACGACCGGCCCGAGTTGCACGCCTCGCCGCGGGTGCTGTCGGTGATGCTCGGCAACCTGCTCGCGAATGCGTGCGCCTTCACCGAGGAGGGGCGGATCGAAGTGGCGATCGCGCGCGACCGCATCGCGGTCTCCGACACCGGCGTCGGCATGGCGGCGGAAGTGCTGCAGCGTGCGTTCGACCCGTTCTTCCGCGCCGACCCGAACGCGCCCGAGGGCAAGGGCATGGGCCTGTCGATCGTGCGCCGGCTGGGCGAGCGCTTCGGCTGGCCGGTGACGCTGGAGAGCGCGCCAGGCCGCGGCACCACCGCGGTGATCCACTTCGTGGCGCGACGCTGAACCACGCCCGCCCCCGGGTCAACGCCGCCGCCGGCCGCGCGTTAGAGTCGGTTCCCCCTCGTCGTGACCGTTCGATGCCCGCTCCCGTCGCCTCCCGTTCGCGCACCACCCGCCTCGTGCTCGCCGGCCTCGTCGTGGTGGCCGCGCTCGCCGGCCTCTGGGCCTGGCGCCACCGCGCCGCCGACGCCGCCGAGGGCGGCTATCGCACCGAGCCGGTCCGGCGCGGCGACATCCGGGTCGCCATCTCGGCCACCGGCACGCTGAGCGCGATCTCCACGGTCGACGTCGGCAGCCAGATCTCCGGCCAGGTGACCGAGGTGCTGGCCGATTTCAACGACCACGTGCGCAAGGGCCAGGTGCTCGCCCGCATCGACCCCAGCACCTACCAGGCGCAGATCGCTCAGGGCAACGCCGCGGCCAACAGCGCGCGCGCTTCGCTGGCGAGCGCGCAGGCCGCGCTGAAGAACGCCGAGGCCGACTACCGGCGCAAGGCCGCGCTGGCCGGGCAGCAGCTGGTCGCGCGCAGCGACGTCGACCTCGCCCGCGCGGCGCTGGACCAGGCCCGTGCGCAGGCCAACGCCGCGCAGGCGCAGATCGGCCAGCAGGTGGCTTCCACCGAGACCGCGCGGCTCAACCTGCAGCGCACCGTGATCCGCTCGCCGGTCGACGGCGTGGTGCTGACGCGCTCGATCGAACCGGGCCAGACCGTGGCCGCCAGCCTGCAGGCCCCGGTGCTGTTCCAGATCGCCGAGGACCTGTCGCAGATGCAGATCCTGCTGGCCGTCGACGAGGCCGACATCGGCCAGGTCAAGCCGGGGCAGGCCGTGACCTTCACCGTCGACGCGTTCCCCGACCGCCAGTACCGCGGCACGGTGCAGCAGGTGCGGCTGTCATCGACCAACACCAGCAACGTGATCACCTACCCGGTGGTGGTGTCGGTGCGCAACGACGACCAGTCGCTGCTGCCGGGCATGACAGCCAACGCCGAAATCGAGGTCAGCCTGCGCCGCGGCGTGCTGGAGGTGCCGAACGCGGCGCTGCGCTTCCATCCGGCCGACGAGCCGGACGCCGCCGGCGACACCGGCGCGCGCGCGGGCGGCGGCATGGCCGACGCGCTGGCGCCGATCGCCGCGGGCCTGCACCTGACCGTGCCGCAGCAGGCCGCCTTCGACGCGGCACTCGCGCAATTGCGCGAGCGCATGGCCGCGCGGAGCGCACCGGCGCCGGCCCAGGGCGGCGCCAGCCCGCTGTTCGGCCGCGGCGGCGGCAATGCGCAGCGCGCCGGCGCGGCGGGCGCGCAGGCCGGCAACCCGGCGATGCGCCAGCGCATGCAGGCACGGTTCCAGCAGCAATTCGGTGCCTTCCGCGCCACCCTCGACCCCGCCCAGCGCGCGCAGTGGGACAGCGCGCTCACCGCGCTGCTGGGCGCACGCCGCGCGCCGCTCTACCTGCTGACCGGCGGCAAGCCGCGGCGGGTGATGGTGCGGGTGGGCGCCAGCGACGGCAGCAACACCGAGGTCAGCGGCAACCTGCGCGAAGGCGACCAGGTCATCTTCGGCGCGCGGCGCCCGGACGCCGCGGCCGCGCCATGATCGGGCACGACGGTTCCGGCGGTGTCCGTCCGCCGGTCATCGCCACGCGCGGCCTGGGCAAGGTCTACGCCGCCGGCAGCGAGGCCGAGGTCGTCGCCCTGCACGACGTCGACCTGGCCATCCACGCCGGCGAGTTCGTCGCGATCATGGGGCCGTCTGGCTCGGGCAAGTCCACGCTGATGAACCTGCTCGGCTGCCTCGACACGCCCACCGCCGGCGAGTACCGCTGCGACGGCGTCGACGTCGCCACCCTCGACGCGGAAGCGCGCGCGCGGCTGCGGCTGGAGAAGATCGGCTTCGTCTTCCAGGGCTTCAACCTGCTGCCGCGGATGGACGCGCGCGAGAATGTGGCGATGCCGCTGGCCTACGCCAACCTGCCGCGCGCCGAGCGGCTGCGGCGCGCCGAACGGGTGCTGAAGGCGGTCGGCCTCGGCCAGCGCATGCACCACCTGCCGAACGCGCTCTCGGGCGGCCAGCAGCAGCGCGTGGCGATCGCGCGCGCGCTGGTCAACCAACCGCCGCTGCTGCTCGCCGACGAGCCCACCGGCGCGCTCGATTCGAAGACCGGCGAGGAAATCCTCGCCCTGTTCAAGCAGTTGCAGCGAGACGGCCACACCGTCGTGCTGATCACCCACGACGCGGAGGTCGCCGCACACGCGGACCGCACCTGCGTCATGCGGGACGGAGAGTTGCATCCCGGAGGCATGCCGTGAACTTCGGCGAGATCCTGCGCACCGCCATCTTCGCCCTGCGCGGCAACTGGCTGCGCAGCGTGCTGACTTCGCTCGGCGTGATCATCGGCATCGCCGCGGTCATCGTCATGGTGTCGGTCGGGCAGGGCACGCAGGAGGAAATCGACAAGCTCGTGTCCGGCCTGGGCTCCAACCGCCTGGACGTGATGGGCGCGGGCGGCTTCGGCGGCGGCGGCGCGCGGCTGGCGGCCGGCAGCCGCTACACCCTCAGCGAGGGCGACGCCGACGCGATCCGCAAGGAAGTCCCCGAGGTGCAGTACGTCGCCGCCTCGCTGCGCGGCGGAACCCAGGTGGTGTACGCGGAGAACAACGCCTCCACCCAGTGGCAGGGCGTGCAGCCGGACTGGTTCGACATCAACGAGTGGAAGATCGGCGAAGGCAGCGGGTTCTCGCCGCACGATTACGACAGCGCGGCGAAGTCGGTGATCCTCGGCGACACCGTGCGCCGCGAGCTGTTCGGCGACGACGACGCGGTGGGCCAGGTGGTGCGCATCGGGCGGGTGCCGTTCACCGTGGTCGGCACGCTGCGGGCGAAGGGCCAGGGGGGCTTCGGCCAGGACCAGGACGACCTGGTGGTGGTGCCGCTGGAAACGGCGCGCCGGCGCCTCACCGGCGCGACCGCGCTGCCGCCGGGCGCGGTGCAGCAGATCACCCTCGGCGTCGGCCGCGCGGAGGACCTCAGCTACGCGCAGGAGGAGGTCGAGTCGCTGCTGCGCCAGCGCCACCGCATCCAGCCCGGCGAGGACGACGACTTCAACGTGCGCAACATCGCCGAGGTGGTGGCCACCCGCACGCAGACCACGCGGCTGATGTCGCTGCTGCTCGGCGCGGTCGCCGGCATTTCGCTGATCGTCGGCGGCATCGGCATCATGAACATCATGCTGGTGTCCGTGACCGAGCGCATCCGCGAGATCGGCCTGCGCATGGCGGTGGGCGCGGGGCCGTCGGACGTGCGCCGGCAGTTCCTCGCCGAGGCCATGCTGATCTCGCTGATCGGCGGCGCGGTGGGCATCGTGCTGGGCGCCCTGGGCGCGTGGCTGGTGGGGAAATTCGGCTCGCTGCCGGTGGCGCTGGACGCGAAGGTGATCGCGCTCGCCGCCGGCTTCTCGATCGCCACCGGGCTGTTTTTCGGCTACTACCCCGCGCGCAAGGCCTCGCTGCTGGATCCCATCGAGGCGCTGCGGCAGCAATAGCGGTGCCGGCCTGGCCTATCCTGTCGGCCTGCCACGGGAGACCGACCATGCGCCCCATCGCCTTCGTCCTGCTGACGCTCGCCGCCATGACCGCCCACGCCGCCGACACCCCGAAGACCGCGCTCGTCATCCACGGTGGCGCCGGCGTGATCGAGCGCAGCCATCTCAGCGCCGAGGACGAGAAGATCATCCGCGCCGACCTCAACCGCGCGCTCGACGCCGGCAACGCCGTGCTGGCCAGGGGCGGCCCCGCGCTGGACGCGGTGCAGGCGGCCATCGAGGTGTTGGAGGACTCGCCGCGCTTCAACGCCGGCAAGGGCGCGGTCTTCAACGCGAAGGGGGGCCACGAGCTCGACGCCGCCATCATGGAAGGCGCGACCCGCCGCGCCGGCGCGGTCGCCGGGGTGACGACCGTGCGCCACCCGATCGCGCTGGCGCGCGCGGTGATGGAACACTCGCCGCACGTCATGCTGGCCGGGCCCGGCGCGGAAGCCTTCGCCGACACCCAGCCGCAGATCGAGCGCGTGCCCAACGCCTGGTTCGACACCGAACACCGCCGCCGGCAGCTCGAGCAGGCGCAGGCGGAGGAAAAGCAGCAGGCCGCGCTCGGCCTGCCGCCGAAGAAGGGCACCTACTTCGGCACCGTCGGCGCGGTCGCGCTGGATGCGCAGGGCCGCATCGCCGCGGCGACCTCGACCGGCGGCATGACCAACAAGAAGTGGGGCCGGGTGGGCGATTCGCCGATCATCGGCGCCGGCACCTGGGCCGACGAGCGCTGCGGCGTGTCGGGCACCGGCGGGGGCGAGTTCTACAGCCGCAACGCGGTCGCG
>JBQCFN010000292.1:0-4693 GCA_051959035.1 Lysobacteraceae bacterium
ACCGTGGGCAGGCTCATGCCGTCGCCGACGAACAGGATCACGTTGCGCGCGTCGCCGTGCAGCGCGCCACGCGCGGCGGCCTGGGCGGCGCCATCGCGGAACCACCAGGCCGCGCTTTCGCCGTCCGGATGGTGGATCGCCGGGACGTCGACGACCGGCGCGGCAGCGCGTGGCGGCGCGACCGCGCAGGCGGCGAGCAGCAGGGCGCAGGCGAGGGCAGGCGGCAGCGGACGGCGCATCGGCATCACCGGCGGGGAACTGGCCGCCGATTATGCCGCGCGTGCCCGGTTCACCCGGCCTTGGGCGGCGTCGCGTTCGGCGTGGCGGTCGCCGACGGGGTCCAGCCGCAGGTCTGGCCTTCGTTCTGCTGCGCAAGCCAGGCCTGCAGCGGCGCGAAGTAGTCCAGCAGCGGGCCGGCGTCCATGCGCGCGCTGCCGGTGAACTCCTTCAGCGTCTGCTGCCACGGCTGGCTCGCGCCGCGGGCGAGCATCGCCTGGTATTTCGCGCCCGCCGCCCTGCTGCCGTAGAAGCTGCACGCGTACAGCGGGCCCTTGTAGCCGGACGCGTCGCACAGCGCCTTGTAGAACTGGAACTGCAGGATGTAGTCGAGGAAGTAGCGGGTGTACGGCGTGTTCGCCGGGACGTGGTACTTCGCGCCCGGGTCGAAGAACTCCTCGCCGCGCGGCGACACCGGCGCCACGCCCTGGTACTTCGCCTTCAGCTCCCACCACGCCTCGTTGTAGTGCTCGGGCGTGATCGAGCCGTCGAACACGCCCCAGCGCCAGCGGTCGATCAGCAGGCCGAACGGCAGGAACGCGACCTTCGACAGCGCCATCTTCATCTGCGCGTCGATCAGCGCTTCCTGGCCCTGTTGCGGCGCGCCGGCCAGGCCGATCGCGTGCAGGTACTCCGGCGTCATCGACAGCACGATGGTGTCGCCGATCGCCTCGTGGAAGCCGTCGTGCGCGCCCTGCTGGAAGATCGGCGGCTGCTTCGCGTAGGCGAGGTAGTAATAGATGTGCCCGAGCTCGTGGTAGAGCGTGTCGAGGTCTTCCTCGTTCGGCTTGGTGCAGGTCTTGGTGCGCACGTCGCGGCCGGCGGTGTCCATCGGCCATGCGCTGGCGTGGCAGACCACGTCGCGGTCGCGCGGCTTGATGAACTGGCTCTTCTCCCAGTAGCTCGCCGGCAGCTTCGGCATGCCCAGGGAGATGTAGAAGTCCTCCGCGCGGGCCGCCATCTGCTTCGCCACGGCCAGCTGCGCGGCGCGGTCGGCCTCGACCAGCTGGGCGGCGCTGGGCGTGGCGCCGAGCCTGCCGGCCGCGGCGGCGTAGTCCTGCCGGTACTGCTGCTGCAGGGCCGCGGTGACGTCGAGGTCGCCGGCGCCGGGGTAGGGCTGCAGGATGTCCCAGAGGTTGCTCCAGTCCTGTTGCCACATGTTGCCCAACAGGTGCGCGGGCAGCATGCGCCCGGCGACCTCGCCCTTGTCCTTGCCGTACTTCGCGTCCAGCCGCGTGCGCGCATAGCAGTGCAACTGCTCGTAGAGCGGCTTGACCTGGCCCCACAGGCGGTCGGTCTCGGCGGCGAACTGCGCGGGCGGCATGTCGTAGGCCGCGCGCCAGGCCTCGCCGGCGTCGGCGAAGCCCATGTCCTTGGCGCCTTCGTTGACCAGCGCCACGAAGCGCACGTAGTCCTTGCGCATCGGCGCCGCGGTCGCGTGCCATCCCTGCCAGGCGTCGAGCTGGGCGTCGTAGTCGCGGCTGGTGCGCAGCACGTCCTCGAGGTCGCCGAGCTGGCGGCACTGCTTCTGCCCGTCCACCTCGCGGCAATAGGTGCCGGCGCCGTACATGCCTTCGAGCTTGGTGGCGATGCGCGCGAGCTCGGCGAGCTTGGCGGGATCGCGCGGCGCGGGCATCGCGGTCATCAGCTTGAGCAGCATGATCGAGCGCGCCGCCTGCGGCGACATCGGCTTGCCCTCGTAGCGGCGCGCCTGCGCGATCCAGCCGTTGAGCGCGCCCAGCCAGCGCTCGTTGGCCTTCGCCGCGACCAGCTCGCTGTCGTCGTTGATGTAGGTCGACGAAATCCATTGCGCGGCGGTCAGCTCGTCGTACAGGCCGCGGAACTCGTCGTTGACGCGGGCCACGAACTGGTCGGCGGTCTCGTTGGCGGGCGCCTGCGGCAGCGGCGCACCGGCGGTGGCGGGCGATGGCGTCGGCGTGCGCCGGCACGCGCCGAGCGCGAGCACGGTGGCGCCGAGGGCGAGCGCGAGCAGGGCGGGCCGCAGGGTCATCGGGGGTCCTTGGCGCCGGCGCCGGCGAGGGAACGGGCCCGCAGGCTAGTGCCGCCGCCGCGGCCGGCGCAAGTCAGGCCGGCGGCAGCCGCAGGCGGCGTTGCGCGTCGACCAGGCCGCGCGCGGCGAGCCAGCGCCATGCGCTACCGGCATCCTGCTCGACATAGGCGCGCGCCGAGCCGAGCCGGAAGGTGTAGCCCCACGCGTCCATGTCCGCGAGCACGCGCGCGGCGCCGACGCCGGGCAGGGCATCGCCCAGCAGCGCCTGCAGCACGCACACCGCGTCCTCCTCCTCGATCGAGTCGGTGGCGTCGGTGTGCACCCGCGCGCGCCGTTCGGGCGGCAGCACGATCAGGTGCGCGGCTTCGTGCAACAGCGAGTGCACCGGCGTGTCGCGCCGCGCGTACACCGTCGCGCCGACCAGGCCGGCCTCGGGCGCGCCCCAGTAGCTGCCGGGGATCTCGGCGCCGTCGGGCAGCAGTTCGAGCGCCACGCCGTAGCGCGCCAGCAGGGCGCGCGCGGCGTCGATGTCGAGGGCGCCGAGCGGGAGCACGCCGCCGGTCGACGATCCGGCTTCGGGCACGGTCTGCACGAGCATGGAAGGGCTCGCGGCTACAGGCCGCTCCTGCGCGGCACCGCGGCCGGTCAGGCCGAGGTGCGCTCGGGCAGCGAGACCGAGATGTCGAGCACGTCGTGCTCGCCGTCCTTGACCACGTCGACCTTGACCGCCTCGACGTCGACGTTGACGTACTTGCGGATCACTTCCAGCAGCTCGCGCCGCAGCAGCGGCAGGTAGTCCGGGCCGTCGGCGTTGCTGCGCTCCTGCGCGATGATGATGCGCAGGCGGTCCTTGGCGATCGAGGCGGTGTTCTTCTTCGCCTTCAGGAAATCGAACATGCCCATGCGTCAACCCCCGAACAGCTTGCTGAAGAACCCCTTCTTCTCCAGCTGGGTGAAGCGCATCGGCCGTTCCTCGCCCATCAGGCGCGCGACCGCGTCGTCGTAGGCCTGGCCGGCCTGCGACTCCATGTCGAGGATCACCGGCTCGCCCTTGTTGGAGGCGTTGAGCACGTCGCCTGACTCGGGGATCACGCCGATCGTCTTCAGGCCGAGCACTTCCTCGACGTCGCCGATCGACAGCATCTCGCCGCTTTCCACCCGCGCCGGGCTGTAGCGGGTGAGCAGCAGGTGCTCGCGCACGCGCTCGCCGGCCTCGGCCTTGCGGGTCTTGCTCGCGAGCAGGCCGAGGATGCGATCGGAGTCGCGCACCGATGACACCTCCGGGTTGACCACGACCACCGCCTGGTCGGCGAAGTACATGGCCAGGAACGCGCCCTTCTCGATGCCGGCCGGCGAGTCGCACACGATGTAGTCGAAACCCTCGTCGGCGAGGTCCTTGAGGACCTTTTCCACGCCTTCCTTGGTCAGCGCGTCCTTGTCGCGGGTCTGCGAGGCGGCCAGCACGAACAGGGTGTCGAAGCGCTTGTCCTTGATCAGCGCCTGCTTGAGCGAGGCCTCGCCGTGGATGACGTTGACGAAGTCGTACACCACGCGCCGCTCGCAGCCCATGATCAGGTCGAGGTTGCGCAGGCCGACGTCGAAGTCGATGACCGCGACCTTCCTGCCGCGGCGTGCCAGCCCGCAGGCGATGCTGGCGCTGGTGGTGGTCTTGCCGACGCCGCCCTTGCCGGACGTGACTACGATGATTTCCGCCAAAGCACTTCTCCCGATTGCCCCGCTGGCGCGCGTCGCGGCGCGCTCGTTGTCGTTATTGCGCGGGGCCAAGGTCGCGGCCCCGCGCGGCGCAAGGCCGCATCCTACCCTGCCGCGCCCCTCAGTCGAGCGCGGCGATGTGGAGCTGGCCCTTTTCCAGCCAGATCTGCGCGGGCTTGCCGCGCAGCGCCGCCGGCATGTCCTCCAGCACCTTGTAATGGCCGGCGATGGCGACCAGCTCGGCGTGGAATTCGCGGCAGAAGATCCGCGCCTGCTCGAAGCCCTGCGCGCCGGCGAGCGCGCGCCCGCGCAGGGCGCCATAGATGTGGATCGAGCCGTCGGCGATGACCTCGGCGCCGGCGCCGACCGTGGCCAGCACGGTCAGGTCGCGCTGCTCGGCATAGACCTGCTGGCCGGAGCGGACCGGGCTGGAATGGACCATGCCGGGGTCCGTCGAGGGCGCGCGCGGCGCCGGCGCGGCCTTGGCTGGCGCCGGCTCGGGCGCGGCCGCGCGGGCCGGCGGCGGAGCGGCGGTGGCCGCGGCCGTGCCGGGCGGCTCGTACTGGGCGCGGAACTTGGCCAGCAGCGGCAGGCCGAGCGCGACCGCGAGCTGCTCGTTCTCGCTGCTGCCATAGGCCAGCGCGACCGGCAGCACCCCGGCCTCGCGCACCGCCTCGACCAGCGCGCGCGCCG
>JBQCFN010000293.1:0-7610 GCA_051959035.1 Lysobacteraceae bacterium
AGAAGTTCGCCGGCATCGACGTGTTCGACATCGAGCTCGACGAGCGCGACCCCGACAAGCTGGTCGAGATCATCGCCGCGATGGAGCCGACCTTCGGCGGCATCAACCTGGAGGACATCAAGGCGCCGGAGTGCTTCATCGTCGAGCGCAAGCTGCGCGAGCGGATGAACATCCCGGTCTTCCACGACGACCAGCACGGCACCGCGATCATCGTCGGCGCCGCCGTGCTGAACGCGCTGGAAGTGGCGGGCAAAAAGATCGGCGAGGTGAAGCTCGCCACCGCCGGCGCCGGCGCGGCCGGCATCGCCTGCCTGGACATGCTGGTGGCGCTGGGCCTGAAGCCGGAGAACATCCTCGCGTTCGACCGCGAGGGCGTGCTCTACACCGGGCGCGGCCACATGGACCCGGACAAGCAGCGCTACGCGCGCGACACCGACAAGCGCAGCCTGGCCGACATCGTCGCCGGCGCCGACATCTTCCTCGGCCTGTCCGCCGGCGGCGTGCTGAAGCCGGAGATGGTGGCGACGATGGCCGAGCGGCCGATCATCCTCGCGCTCGCCAACCCGAACCCGGAGATCCTGCCGGAAGATGCGAAGCGGGTGCGGCCCGACTGCATCATCGCCACCGGCCGCTCGGACTATCCGAACCAGGTCAACAACGCGCTCTGCTTCCCGTACATCTTCCGCGGCGCGCTCGACGTCGGCGCGACCGAGATCAACGAGGCGATGAAGCTCGCCTGCGTGCGCGCGATCGCCCAGCTCGCGCGGATGGAAGCCGGCGACCTCGCCGCGGCCTACGGTGGCGACGTGCCGACCTTCGGCCCCGAGTACCTGATCCCGCGCCCGTTCGACCCGCGCCTGCTGGTGATGCTGGCGCCGGCGGTGGCGAAGGCGGCGATGGACTCGGGCATCGCCACCCGCCCGATCGCCGACTTCGACGCCTACGAGGAAAAGCTCGGCCAGTTCATCTACCGCACCGGCCTGCTGATGAAACCGGTGTACGACCGCGCGCGCGGCGACCGCCAGCGCGTGGTCTACGCCGAGGGCGAGGAAGAGACGGTGCTGCGCGCGGTGCAGACGGTGGTCGACGAGGAGCTCGCGCACCCGGTGCTGATCGGCCGCCCGGAGGTGATCGAGTCGCGGATCCGCCGGCTGGGCCTGCGCCTGCGCCCCGGCGTCGACTTCGAGCTCACCAACATCAATTCCGACCCGCGCTTCGACAGCTACTGGCAGCAGTACCACGCGCTGACCGAGCGCCGCGGCGTGACCCCGGCGGCGGCGAAGAACCTGCTGCGCTCGCGGCCGACCCTGATCGCCGCGCTGATGGTCGAGCGCGGCGAGGCCGACGCGATGATCTGCGGGCTGGTCGGCCGCTACCACAAGAAGCTCGGCTACCTGCGCAGCGTGTTCGACTTCGACAAGGGCGTGCAGGGCACCTCGGCCATGACCGCGGTGATCAACGAGCGCGGCGTGTGGTTCTTCCTCGACACCCACGTGCAGCTCGATCCGTCCGCCGCCCAGATCGCCGAGAGCGCGCTGCAGGCGAGCTACCGGCTGAAGCTGTTCGGCATCGAGCCCAAGGTCGCGCTGCTGTCGCACTCCAACTTCGGCAGCCACGACGATGCGAGCGCGCGCAAGATGCGCGAGGCGCTGCAGCTGATCCGCGCGCGCGCGCCCCGGCTCGAGATCGAGGGCGAGATGATGGCCGACACCGCCTGGGACGACGAGCTGCGCCACCGCGTCTTCCCGAACACCCTGCTCAAGGGCCGCGCCAACCTGTTCGTGATGCCGAACCTGGACGCGGCCAACATCACCTACAACATGGTGCGGGTGATGACCGACGGCGTGGCGATCGGGCCGATCCTGATGGGCCTGGACCAGCCGGCGCACATCCTCACGCCGGCCTCGACGCCGCGCCGGGTGGTCAACATGACCGCGATCGCGGCGGTGGAGGCGCAGATCCGCAAGGCGCAGCGCGGCTGATGGCCGACGCGGCGGCATTCCCGGAGCTGCGCGGAGAGCTCGAGGCCGGACTCGCGGCGCTGGGCCTCGACGCAGCGCTGGCGGCCCCGCTGCTCGCCTACCTCGCCCTGCTGCACCGCTGGAACGGCACCTACAACCTGACCGCGATCCGCGACCCGCGCGGGATGGTCGCCAAGCACCTGCTCGATTCGCTGGCGATGCATGCCGCGGTCGCCGACGGCAGCCTCGCCGACCTCGGCACCGGCCCCGGCCTGCCCGGCATCCCGCTGGCGATCGCCCGGCCCGGGCTGCGCGTGACCCTGGTCGAGTCCAACGGCAAGAAGGCGCGCTTCCTGCGCGAGGCGGTGCGCACGCTGCGGCTGGGCAACGCCGAGGTCGCCGAGTCGCGCATCGAGGCGCTGGACCGGCCGGGCGCCTACGACCAGCTGACCGCGCGCGCGCTCGCCACCCTGCCGCAGATCGTCGCGCTCGGCGGCCACCTGCTGAAGCGCGGCGGGCGCCTGCTGGCGATGAAGGGCGCGCGCCCGGACGACGAGATCGCCGGCCTGCCCGCCGGCTGGTGGCTGGAAAGCGTGCAGCCGCTCACGGTTCCCGGCCTCGCGGCCGAGCGCCACCTGGTGGTGGTTTCGCGCGACTGAGCGGCGCCGGCAGCGGCCGCCCGCAGCGGGCATAATCCCAAGCCCGGCCCCCGGCCGGCGTCCTTTTCGGGGCAATTTCCTCAGGAGCGCCACCGCGTGACGGCCCGCATCATCGCCATCGCCAACCAGAAGGGTGGAGTCGGCAAGACCACCACCGCGGTCAACCTCGCCGCCGCGCTCGCGGCGACGCCGCTGCGCGTGCTGCTGGTCGACCTCGACGCGCAGGGCAACGCCACCATGGGCAGCGGCGTGGACAAGCGCGAGCTGGCCGCGTCCACCTGCGACGTGCTGCTGGAAGAGCAGCACGCCGACGCCGCGATCGTCACCACGCCGGAAGGCTTCGACCTGCTGCCCGGCAACACCGACCTCACCGCGGCCGAGATCGAGCTGATGGACGAGGCCGGGCGCGAGCAGCGGCTCAAGCGCGCGCTCGACCCGCTGCGCGCGCGCTACGACTTCATCATCGTCGATTGCCCGCCGGCGCTGTCGCTGCTCACCCTGAACGCGCTCACCGCCGCCGACAGCGTGCTGGTGCCGATGCAGTGCGAGTACTACGCGCTCGAAGGCCTGACCGCGCTGCTGCAGACCATCGACGCGCTCAAGGGCAAGCTCAACCCCGGCCTGGAGATCGAGGGCGTGCTGCGCACCATGTTCGACGTGCGCAACAACCTCGCCAACGCCGTCTCGGCCGAGCTGCTGGAGCATTTCGGCGACAAGGTGTTCCGCACCATCGTGCCGCGCAACGTGCGCCTGGCCGAGGCGCCCAGCCACGGCCAGAGCATCGTCGGCTACGACAAGGGCAGCCGCGGCGCCGTCGCCTACCTCGGCCTCGCCGGCGAGGTGATCCGCCACCAGCGCGAGCGCCAGCAGGCGGCCGCGCGCACCCCCACGGAGACCGCCGCATGACCGGCAAGCAACCGCCGGCCGCGGCGAAGAAGCGCGGCCTCGGCCGCGGACTGGAAGCCCTGCTCGGCCCTAAGGCCGCCGCCGAGGCGCCGGCGCTGGAAGCGCAGCCGGGCGAGGCCCTGCAGACGCTGCCGATCGACGCGCTCACCCCCGGCAAGTACCAGCCGCGCCGCACCATGGACCAGGCCAAGCTCGCCGAGCTGGCCGACTCGATCCGCGCGCAGGGCGTGATCCAGCCGATCGTGGTGCGCGCGCTGTCGGCCGAACGCGGCGGCAAGGTATACGAGATCATCGCCGGCGAGCGCCGCTGGCGCGCCTCGCGCCTGGCCGGCCTCACCGACGTGCCGGTCGTGGTGCGCACCGTCGACGACCGCACGGTCGTGGCGATGGCGCTGATCGAGAACATCCAGCGCGAGGACCTCAACCCGCTGGAGGAGGCGCAGTCGCTGCAACGGCTGATCGACGAGTTCGACCTCACCCACGCGCAGGCCGCCGAGGCGGTCGGCCGCTCGCGCGCGGCGGTGTCCAACCTGCTGCGGCTGCTGGAGCTGCCGGCCGAGATCCGCGTGCTGGTCGAGACCCGCGCGCTGGAGATGGGCCATGCGCGCGCGCTGCTCACCCTCGCCCCGCAGGCCGCGGTCGCGCTGGCCCGGCAGGCGGCCGAGCACGGCTGGTCGGTGCGCGAGGTCGAGCACCGGGTGCAGCAGCTCGGCGCCGGCCAGGTGCCGGCCGGGACCGCAGCGAAGAAGGCCAAGGCCGCGAAGGCACGCCCGCAGGCCGACATCGCCTCGCTGGAACGCGAGCTGTCCGAATCGCTCGGCACCCGGGTCAACGTCCTCCACGGCCGCGGCGGCAAGGGCCGGCTGGTGATCCACTACGGCGACCTCGACTCGCTGGAAGGCGTGCTCGAGCGGCTGCGCGGGCCCGCGTCCTAGCGCGCGGCGGCTTCCACCACGCCGATGCGATAATCCCCGCCTTTCCCCAGGCTGGGATTCCATGGCGATCCTCGTCACCGGCGCGGCCGGCTTCATCGGCGCCTACACCTGCCGCGCGCTCGCCGCGCGCGGCGAGGCCGTGGTGGGCCTCGACAACTACAACGACTACTACGACCCGCGGCTCAAGCGCGACCGCGTCGCCGCGCTGTGCCCGGGCACCGACATCCGCGCGCTCGACCTCGCCGACCGCGACGGCCTGGCCGCCCTGTTCGACGAAGTGGAGCCCGACCGCGTGGTCCACCTCGCCGCGCAGGCCGGCGTGCGCTACTCGCTCACCAACCCGCACGCCTACGTCGACAGCAACCTGGTCGGCTTCGTCAACCTGCTCGAGCTGTGCCGGCACCGCGGCGTGGCCCACCTGGTCTACGCGAGCTCGTCGTCGGTGTACGGCGACTCGGCCACGCCGCCGTTCTCCGAAGACCAGCGGGTGGACCAGCCGCGCTCGCTGTACGCGGCGACCAAGGCCGCCAACGAGCTGATGGCGCACACCTACGCGCACCTGTACGGGCTGCGCGCGACCGGGCTGCGCTTCTTCACCGTGTACGGCCCGTGGGGCCGGCCGGACATGGCGCCGCTGCTGTTCTCGCGCGCGGTGCTGGCCGGGCGCCCGATCGACGTGTTCAACCACGGGAAGATGCGGCGCGACTTCACCTTCGTGGACGACATCGTCGCTGGCGTGCTCGGCGCGCTCGACCATCCGCCGCAGGACGACCCGCCCCATCGCGTCTTCAACCTCGGCAACCACACGCCGGTGGAACTCGAGCGCTTCATCGCGGTCATCGAAGCCGCCGCCGGGCGTCCGGCGCAGAAGGTGTACAAGCCGATGCAGCCGGGCGACATGGTCGAGACGATGGCGGACACCTCCCGCGCGCACGCGGCGTTCGGCTTCGAGCCGGCGACGCCGATCGAGACCGGCCTGCCGCAGGTCGTCGCCTGGTGCCGCGATTACTTCGGAGCCGATGCATGAACGCACCCGAGCTGTCGGTGGTGGTCCCCGTCTTCAACGAGCAGGACAACGTCGGCCCGCTGATTGGCGAGATCGTGGCGGCGCTGCGCGGACGGCTGCCGTTCGAGATCGTCTACGTCGACGACAACTCGCGCGACGGCACCCTGGCCGCGCTGCGGCGGCTGAAGCAGGAGGTGCCGGAACTGCGCGTGCTCCACCACCTCAGCCAGAGCGGCCAGAGCACGGCGGTGCGCACTGGGGTCAAGGCCGCGCGCGGCGCGTGGATCGCGACGCTCGACGGCGACGGCCAGAACGACCCGGCCGACATCCCCAGGCTGCTGGCGCAGCGCGACGGCGCGCCGCGGGACGTGAAACTCTTCGCCGGCTGGCGCGTGCACCGCCAGGACACGGGCAGCAAGCGCTGGGCCTCGAAGTGGGCCAACGCGATCCGCGCGCGCATGCTGCGCGACGACACGCCCGACACCGGCTGCGGCATCAAGCTGTTCGAGCGCGAGGCCTTCCTCGACCTGCCGCACTTCGACCACATGCACCGCTACCTGCCGGCGCTGATGCAGCGCGCGGGCTGGAAGACGGTCAGCGTGCCGGTCAACCACCGCGCGCGCGCCAGCGGCGTGTCCAAGTACAACAACCTCGGCCGCGCCCTGGTCGGCATCGCCGACCTGCGCGGCGTGGCCTGTCTGATCCGGCGCAGCAAGCGCACCGCGGTGGAGGACGCCTGATGCTCCACGCCGTGGGCTTCATGGATACGCCGATCAGCTGGCTCGCGTGGACCGGCCTGCACGCCAGCCCGTGGAAGCTGATCGGCTGGGGCGGCGCGCTGATGTTCAGCGGCCGCTGGTTCGTCCAGCTGATCGCGTCCCGGCGCTACGGCAAGCCGGTGGTGCCGCGCGCGTTCTGGTACATGAGCATCGTCGGCAGCCTGATGACGCTGTCGTACTTCGTGTTCGGCAAGAACGACTCGGTCGGCGTGCTGCAGAACCTGTTCCCCACCTTCACCGCCGGCTACAGCCTGTACCTCGACATCCAGCACCGCGGCTGGCGGCGGGACAAGGCCTCGCACTGAGGCCGGCGCGGCCCCGGGTCAGCGGAACGTTGCGCCCCGGCCGGTTGCAGGCGCCCTGCCGGCGCCGCCCTTGGCAGGAGCGCCCCGCAGGCGCGCGCTCCTGGCCTGGAGGACGCCCCCCGAAGAGCTCGCGGCTGTCAGCCGCGCCTACGGGCGGGGCGGCCCGTCGCCCGCGGCCGGGCGGGCACGTCCCGCCCATTCCTGTGGATAACTGCTTGCCCGGGCGCCGGCGGGCGGGCATAATGCGCGGCTCGCTGCGTCCGGCCGCCCCGTGGGGCCTGGCCGGGCGGTCCGGAAGCACGATCCCGGGCCGCCGCCGGCAGCGGAACACCACCCGCATCGTGCGCCACCTCCCGGTGGCGGGGCCGCCCGTCTCCCTGGCCAAGGGAGCCACCACTACACCTTCGAGGTGCGTATGTCCCGCGAATGCCAGATCACCGGCAAGCGCGTCGCGACCGGCAACAACGTGTCGCACGCCAACAACAAGACCCGCCGCCGCTTCCTTCCCAACCTGCACGAGCGCCGCTTCTGGGTGGCCTCCGAGAACCGTTGGGTCCGGCTGCGCGTTTCCACCGCTGCCCTGCGCACCATCGACAAGAACGGCATCGATTCCGTCCTGGCCGACCTGCGCAAGCGCGGCGAGAAGATCTGAGGAGGACTGAACCATGGCGTCCAAGCGCGACAAGATCCGCCTGATTTCCTCGGCGGGCACCGGTCACTTCTACACGACCGACAAGAACAAGAAGAACACGCCGAACAAGATGGAGGTCCGCAAGTACGACCCCGTCGTCCGGAAGCACGTGATCTACAAGGAAGGCAAGATCAAGTAAGGCCCCGGCCTTGCTGGTCCGCGAAGGGCTCCCTCGGGAGCCCTTTTCGTTGTCCGGCCGTCGGTCTTGCCCGCTCCGGCCGGCGCGCCACCTGGTGACTTCCAGCACCGTGCGCCCCCGCCGGCGCGGCGCTAAGGTGGCGCTCCCGTCCCGATCGGACCGCCCCATGTCCTTCCAGCGCTCCGCGCTCGCCCTCGCGCTCCTCGTCGCCGTCGCCGCCTGCAAGCCG
>JBQCFN010000294.1:0-3160 GCA_051959035.1 Lysobacteraceae bacterium
GCAGGTGACCCGCGACCTGCGCGGTTTCTGGGAACGCACCTACCCGGAAGTGAAGAAGGAAATGAAGGGCCGCTATCCCAGGCATCCGTGGCCGGACGATCCATGGTCGGCGACCGCGACGCACCGGGCCAAGCCGCGCGGTAGCTAGCGCGGCGGCACATCGGTGCGCGGCACAGCGCACACGCATCGCTCACGCCGGCTCAACGGTGCGTTGCCGAGACTGCGATCCTCCCCAGGACGCGAAAAGGAGCGGCGATGTCCAGGCTCTCCCACTGGAACGACCAGGCCCTGCGGCTCGCGGGCCAGGTCGGCGAAACGATCAAGGACGCGGTGCCCGGCCGCGCCATGCGCTGGGTCGACACCGGCGTCGCGCTGGGCGCGCTGAAGACGGGGTCGCGCACGGCCGGCCGGTTCGTGCGTCGCCATCCCGTCGCGCTGGCCGCGGCCGCCGCGGGCGCGGGCCTGTTGCTGTACACGCTGCGCCAGCGCGCCAGGCGCAAGGCCGACGGCGCCGGCGACGGCGCGCAGCAGGGCGAGGCCATCGAAGGGCGCGCGCGCCGGGTGGAGGCGCGGCGCATGCGCGGCGGGCGTGGCCGACGCGCGGACCAGCAGGCGGCCAACGAAGCGGGCGACGCGGCCGGCATGCAGGCCTGACCGCAGGCGGAGGGATCGACCCGCCGGGCGAAGCCGCCCGGCCGCGCGCTCACGCCACCGCGAGCGCCGGCAGTTCGATCACGAAGCAGGCGCCGCCGCCGGGACGGTCCTCGTACCAGAGGTTGCCGCCGGCGTTGAGCACGATCTGCCGCGCCAGCGACAGGCCGAGGCCGCTCGACACGCCATCCTCGCGCACGCCCAGCCGGGCGAACGGACGGAACAGTTCCTGTTGCCGGTCGGGTGGCACGCCGTCGCCCCGGTCCTCCACCCGCAACTGCCACGCGCCGCTGGCGCCCGGGCGCACCGCGATGGTGAGCTCGCCGCCGGCGGACGCGTACTTCATCGCGTTGCTGACCAGGTTCTCCGCCACCTGGCGCAGCACGCGCGTGTCCATCGCCACCGGCAGCTGCTCGTCGCCGATGCCGTCCAGGCGCAGGCGCATGCCGTGCGCCTCGAGTTGCAGCTCGTAGCGGTCGGCCAGCCAGCGCACCAGCCCGTGCAGGCAGGCGGGATGGTCCAGCTTCGTCGGATCGGCGGCCGCCACCTGCTTCTGCGCCTCCAGGTAACGGCGGATGTAGCCGATCGCGTCGCGCGTGCTCTCGTGGATGATCGCCAGGTAGCGCGGCACGCGCTCGGGCTTGCACGCGTCCTGCTGCAGCACCTCGCTGGCGAACAGCACGCTGCTGAGCGGGTTCTTGAGGTCGTGCGCGACCAGGTTGACCAGCTCCTGGCGCTCGTGGGCGACGCGCTCGAGGCGGTCGCGCGTCAGCTTGAGGCCGACGTGGGCGTTGACCCGGGCGAGCAGTTCCTCGGGAATGAACGGCTTGGTGACGTAGTCCACCGCGCCGGCGTCGAACGCGCGCAGCAGCAGTTCGCGATCCTGCGCGGCGGTGAGGAAGATCACCGGCACCTGCTGCAGCTCCGCGTGCCGCCGCAGCTGGGTGAGCAGTTCGAAGCCATCCATGCCCGGCATCATCATGTCGAGCAGCAGCAGGTCGGGCGGATGCGCGAGCGCGGCCTCCAGCGCCAGGTCGCCCTGCGCCGCGGTGGCGACGTCGTAGCCATGGCGCGACAGCAGCCCGCTCACCGCCTTGAGGTTGGCCGGCTGGTCGTCGACGACCAGGATGCGGCCAGCGTTGGCGCCTTGGTTGGGCATGCGTGAGCGTCCCTCTGGAGTCGGCGCCGTCGCGCGCTTCCGGAACGGCCGACGTTAGCAGAATCGCGCGCGTGCCATCACGCCGCCGCGGCGACCCTGAAGCGTTCAGCCATCCATCACGGCGTCTTCACGTTGCGTCCACGCGCCGGGCGCCAGTCCATCCAGCCGCGCCGCGCCGATCGCCACCCGCACCAGTCGCAACGTCGGCAGGCCCACCGCGGCGGTCATGCGTCGCACCTGGCGATTGCGCCCCTCGCGCAGGGTGATCTCCAGCCACGCGTCCGGCACGGTCTTGCGGAAGCGCACCGGCGGATCGCGCGGCCACAGCGCGGGCGCCTCGATGCGGCGCGCCTGCGCCGGCAGGGTCGGGCCATCGTTGAGGGTGACGCCGCGGCGCAGCTGCGCGAGCTGCGCTTCCCGCGGATCGCCCTCGACCTGCGCCCAGTAGGTCTTCGGCTGCTTGTGGCGCGGATCGGCGAGGCGATGGGCCAGCGCGCCGTCGTCGGTGAGCAGCAGCAGGCCTTCGGAATCGAAGTCCAGCCGCCCGGCCGCGTACACCCGCGGCGGCAGGCCGAATTCCGCCAGCGTGCGCCGCGGCGGCACGCTGCGGTCGGTGAACTGCGACAGCACGCCGTAGGGCTTGTTGAAGGCGATCAGCACGCGCGCGGCGCCCGCGCGTCGCGGCGGTTCTCGCGCCACACGCCGAACGCGGCGAGCGCGTAGCACGCGGCCATCGCCAGCGGGATGGCGAGGTTGGCGCGCTCCGGCCAGCGCCACTGCAGCAGCGCCGACAGCAACACCGATCCGATGCCCAGCGCGTAGTAACTCGGCGAGCGGTACAGCCAGCCGTAGGGCAGGAAGTGCGCGCCGAGCAGCGCGGCCAGGGCGAACGAGAGCAGCGTCGGCGCCTGCGCGACGACCAGGCCGAGCATCGGCCAGCCCAGCGCCTGGGTCGCGCCGAGCACCCACACCAGGCGCGCGAGCGGATGCCCGCGCGCGAGCAGGTCGCCGCGGCAGGCGCGATCCAGCGCCCACCCGAGCGGATACACCAGCGCGGTCGCGACGAGGAAGAACAGCGCGAGCGCGCGCGGCGAGAGTCCCGCCCACGCGACCACCGCCGCGAGGCCGGCCCAGTACGCGCAGGTCGCCAGGGTCATGCCGATGCCGCGCCGGGTGTGGCGGGCGAGCGACACGCGCAAGCCGTCGGCGAGTCGGCTCGCGGAATCGGCGGGGACGGGAGGCGCGCGCATCGCGGCAGCGTAGCGATGCCGGCGTGAGGACGGCTAGCCGCGCCTGCGCGGCGGCTTGCGGCGCCGCGCCGGCGCCGGTGCTTGGTCGGCCTGCGCCTCC
>JBQCFN010000295.1:0-10630 GCA_051959035.1 Lysobacteraceae bacterium
ACACCGTCACCAGCGTGCCGATCGTCGATGGCTACCTCGACATCCTCGGGCCGTTCAACCCGCGTGCGCGCCTGAATCCCGTCAGGAATTCGGCGCAGGGCTTCCTGTTCGGCACCGCGCCGGGTGCCAACCGGGTCGGCCGCATGGGCAGCGCGAAGGTGCCCGGGCTGCGCAACGTCGAACTCACCGGCCCCTACTTCCACAACGGCGGCAAGCTCACCCTGCGCCAGGTGGTGAACTTCTACGCGCGCGGCGGCGATTTCCCCGCGACCAACGCGGCCCATCGCGACTTCAACATCGTCGACCTCGACCACGACGCGCAGTCGGTGCTCTCGACCAACGACCGTGTCGCGCTGACCGCGTTCCTGCTCAGCCTCACCGACGAGCGCGTCGCCCACGAGCAGGCGCCGTTCGACCGCCCGGAGATCTTCCTGCCGGTGGACGGCCGCGCGCCCGACAACAGCGGCGGACGCGCCACCCTGCTGGTCCAGAGCGCCGCGGCGAGCGCGTGCGGCACGACGGCGTGCTTCCGCCAGCTGCCGGCGGTCGGCGCGGAAGGCCATGCCGACCGCCTGCCGGCGTTCCTCGGCATCGCCTCGACGCCCATCGCTGGCGCCAACAACGACCACTTCGATCAATGAACGCCTCCGGCCTGCGCGGGGCGTGGCGGCCGCTGGTGGTGCTCGCGCTGCTGGCCGTGGCCGGCTTCGTGCTCACCCGCCGGATCGCGCCGCATCCGGGCCAGGCGCAGGCGTCGACGCCCAGCGCAACGGCCGCGGCGCTGGCGCAGGGCGGCGCGCCCCCGCCCGCGCCGGCACCGCGTCTGTCGGTCGCCTTCCGGCTGGATCCCGCGCTGACCCGGGGCATCTACCTCGGCCAGCGCTGGGTGTCGCCACCGGAGTTCCACTTCGCCCAGCAGGGCGCGCGCTTCGTGGTCGAGGCCAAGGCGCAGGACGTCGACGCCGACGGCACCCGCCTGGACGTGGGCGGCGACTGGTCGACCAGCGACCCGGAGATGGTCGCGATCAGCCGCCATCCGGGTGGCGTCACCCTGGAAATGCGCGAGGCCGGCGAAAGCGAGCTGACCGTGCGCGCCGGCGGCGCCAGCCGGACCCTGCGGGTGAGCGCCGAGCGCCTGCCCGACGCGATGCGGGTGCGGATCAGCCAGTAGGCGCCTGGCCTGCGGCGAGCGTGCCGTCGGCCAGCGCGAACGCATCCGCGTCGAGCATGGCCGGGAAGCGCGCGCGGTGCGCTTCGAGCTCCGCGGCCGGCAAGGTGGTGGTGGCGACGACTTCCTCGTCGGCGCATTCGCTCAACGGCTGGCCGAGGAAGTCCAGCACCGCGCTGTCGCCCGCGTAGTGCAGGCCGTTGCCGTCGGTGCCGACCCGGTTGAGGCCGGCGACGAAGCACAGGTTTTCGATCGCGCGCGCGCGCAGCAGCGTTTTCCAGGCGTGGGCGCGCGCCGACGGCCAGTTGGCGACGTAGACCAGCAGGTCGTAGTCGGGCGCGCCCGCGCGTTCGACGTCGAAGCGGTTGCGCGAGAACACCGGGAAGCGCAGGTCGTAGCAGACCAGCGGGCAGATCCGCCAGCCGCGCCATTCCAGCGTGAGCCGCTCGCGGCCGCCGGCGTAGCGCTCGTGCTCCTTCGCGTAGCGGAACAGGTGGCGCTTGTCGTAGTGGCGCAGGCCGCCGTCGGGCGTGGCGAACAGCAGGCGGTTGTAGACCCGGTCGTCCTCGCGCAGCTGGACGCTGCCGCACACCGCGGCGCCGAGGCGCGCGGCCTGTTCGCGGAGCCACGCGACGGTCGGCCCGTCCATCGTCTCGGCGGCGTGGATCGCCTCGTTGGAGAAGCCGCTGGTGAAGGTTTCCGGCAGCAGCACGAGGTCGGTATGGCCGTGCAGCGGCGCGAGGAGGTGGCCGTAGTAATCGCGGTTGGCTTCGGGATCGTGCCAGCGGGTGGCGCCCTGGACGAGGGTGACGCGGAGGTCCTGCATCGGGATCGCGGATGGCCTGGATCGCGCGAGCATACCGCCATCGCGCCGGCGCTTCGGTCGATCGGCGGGGTGCACGGCCGCTGCATGCCGGTTGGCGGGCCGGGCCGGACGACCGCGCGTGGCCGGATCGACCGCCTCCACGAGCACCCTCCTGCATCCCGCCGCGCCCGCGGCAACGGCATGCTCATCCGCCTTGCGGCATCATCGGGCCGACCCGACGCGGAGGACAGGCATGGAACTGGGCATGGTCGGCCTCGGCCGCATGGGCGCGAACATGGCGCGGCGGCTGCTGCGCGGCGGACACCGGGTCACCGGCTTCGACCCCAAGGCGGAGGCGCGCGCGGCCATCGCCGCGGACGGCGCCGGCACCGCCGATTCCCTGCAGGCGCTGGTCGCCGCCTTGCCCGCGCCGCGCGCGGTGTGGGTGATGGTGCCCGCCGGCAGGATCACCGACGAGACGATCGACGCGCTGGCCGCGCTGCTGGCGCCGGGCGACACGATCATCGACGGCGGCAATTCCAACTACCGCGACACGCTGCGGCGCGCGGCGGCACTGCAACCGAAGGGAATCGGTTTCGTCGATGCCGGCACCAGCGGCGGCGTCTGGGGCCTGGAACAGGGCTACAGCCTGATGGTCGGCGGCGACAACGCCACCGTCGATCGCCTGCGGCCGGTGTTCGAGACGCTGGCGCCGGACCGGGACAAGGGCTGGGGCCACGTGGGCCCGGTCGGCAGCGGCCATTTCACCAAGATGGTCCACAACGGCATCGAGTACGGCCTGATGCAGGCGTACGCCGAAGGCTTCTCGATCCTGCAGCACAAGGAGGAGTTCGCGCTGGACCTGCACCAGGTCGCCGAGATCTGGCGGCACGGCAGCGTGGTGCGCTCCTGGCTGCTCGACCTGACCGCGGACGCGCTGGCGAAGAACCCGTCGATGGACGGCATCGCGCCGTGGGTGGCCGATTCCGGCGAGGGCCGCTGGACCCTGCAGGAAGCGATCGACCTCGACGTACCGGCGCCGGTGATCGCGCTGTCGCTGATCGCGCGGCTGCGTTCGCGCGACAGCGAGTCCTTCGCCGACAGGCTGCTCGCCGCCATGCGCAACGAGTTCGGCGGGCACGCGATCAAAAAGGAATAGCCCCACGGCAGGAGCGGCCGTGGCCGCGAGCTTTCTAGGCATCGGTGTCGGCAACCGCGGTCGGCTGCCGGGCCGCTTTCGAGGCAAGGTGCGCGGCTTGGGAGCCCTCCCGCAAGACAAGGCGCGCGGCTGGAAGCCGCTCCCGCGGGTGGTCAGCCGATCCGCCGCAACGCGCCGCCCTTGTGCACGGCCACGTGGTCGGTCCGGTCGCTCCGGATCTCGTACTGCGGATCGTCCTCGCTGCAGTGGCGGGTGTAGCCCTTCCACTGGAAATCGCGGGTGTGCACCTTGGTGATCGTGCCGCTGACGTGCCCGGCCTCCGAATTCCAGGCGACGTGGTCGCCGATGCGGAAACGCGTGGCCACCGCGGTCACCGGCGTGCGTCGGCCGTCGCCGACGACAGCACGGCGTGCGCGCGCCGGCAGACTTCGTCGACGGTGAAGCCGAACTCGCGCAGGTTGACCTCGCCCGGCGCCGACGCGCCGAAGCGGTCGATGCCGAGCACGTCGCCGGCGTCGCCGACGTAGCGCCACCAGCCCTGGGTGGCGCCCGCCTCCACCGCCAGCCGCGCGCGCACCGTCGGCGGCAGCACGCCGTCGCGGTATTCGCGCGGCTGCGCGTCGAACAGCTCCCAGCTCGGCATCGACACGCAGCGCACGCCCAACCCGGTCTCGCGCAGGCGTTGCGCGGCCTCGGTGATGAGGTGGACTTCCGATCCCGAGGCGATCAGGACCAGGTCCGGCTCCGGATCGTCGCCACCGTCGAGCACGTAGGCGCCGCGGCGCAACCCGCCGGCGGCGGCGTAGCGGTCGCGGTCCAGGGTCGGCACCGCCTGGCGGGTGAGCACCAGCGTCACCGGCTGTTCGCGCGTTTCGATCGCGACCCGCCAGGCCTCGGCGGTCTCGTTGGCATCGGCCGGACGGATCACCGTGAGGTGGGGGATCGCGCGCAAGCCGGCGAGCTGCTCGATCGGCTGGTGCGTCGGGCCGTCCTCGCCGAGGGCGATGCTGTCGTGGGTGAAGACGTGGATGACGTGCAGCCGCGACAGCGCCGCCAGCCGCATCGGCGGGCGCATGTAGTCGGAGAAGATCAGGAAGGTGGCCGTGTAGGGAATGCAGCCGGCGTGCGCGGCCATGCCGTTGGCGATCGCGCCCATCGCATGTTCCCGCACGCCGAAGTGCAGGTTGCGGCCGGCGTGGCTCCAGCCGCCGCCATCGGAGCCCTGCAGGTCCTCGCCCGGCGAGGAGGGCGGATTGAAATCGCCGAGGCCCTCGAGCGCGGTCTTGGTGGACGGATCCAGGTCGGCGGAGCCGCCGGTGAGCGCCGGCAGGTTCGGTGCGATCGCATTGAGTACCTTGCCCGAGGCCTCGCGGGTGGCCATGCCCTTGGGGTCGGCCGGGAACACCGGGATCGCGGCATCCCAGCCGTCCGGCAGCGCGTCGTGCAGGCTGCGCTCGAGTTCAGCGGCCAGCGCCTGGTGTTCGCGCGCATACAGCGCGAAGCGCTCGTTCCAGTGCGCCTCCCACTGCCTGCCGCGCTCGACCGCCTGGCGCAGGTGCGCGGCCGCGTCGTCGGGCACGAGGAAGGCGGGTTCGGTCGGCCAGCCCAGGTTCTGCTTGGTCTTCCTGACGCCCTCCTCGCCCAGCGGCGAGCCGTGCGCCTTGTAGCTGTCCTGCTCCGGCGAGCCGTAGCCGATGTGGGTGCGGACCACGACGAGCGAAGGCCTGTCCTGCTCGTTGCACGCGGTGCGGATCGCGGTTTCCAGCGCGTCGAGGTCGTTGCCGTCGGCGACGTGCTGCACATGCCAGCCGTAGGCTTCGAAACGCTTGCCGCGGTCCTCGGTGAAGGTGATGTCGGTGCCCGCCGCGAGCGTCACGTAGTTGTCGTCGTACAGGCAGACGAGCTTGCCGAGCCTGAGGTGGCCGGCGAGCGAGGCGGCTTCGGCGGCCACGCCCTCCATCAGGTCGCCGTCGCTGGCGAGGACGAAGGTGCGGTGGTCGATGATCGCGTGGCCCGGCCGGTTGTAGCGCGCGGCGAGCTGCGCCTCGGCCATCGCCAGGCCGACCGCGTTGGCCAGGCCCTGCCCCAGCGGCCCGGTGGTGACTTCCACCCCCGGCGTGTGGCCGCGCTCCGGGTGCCCCGGCGTGCGGCTGCCCCACTGGCGGAACTGCCGGAGGTCGTCGAGCGTGAGGCCGTAGCCGGTCGCGTACAGCAGCGCGTACTGCAGCGCCGAACCGTGGCCGGCGGAGAGCACGAAGCGGTCGCGGTTGGTCCAGCCGGGGTTCGCCGGGTTGTGGCGCAGGAAGCGGTCCCACAGCACGTAGGCCATCGGCATCGCGCCGAGCGGCAGGCCGGGATGGCCGCTGTCGGCTTGCTGCACCATGTCCACCGCGAGGAAGCGCAGGGTGTCGATGCAGCGCTGGTCGAGTTGTGCGGACATGGCCGGCTCCTTGCGAATGGCGACGACGTCCCCCTTGCCGCTAGCCGCCGGCGCCTCCCCGCCGTGCGCGATAGCGCCGGATCAATGCATTGGTCGAGCTGTCGTGCGCGAGGTCGGGTGGCTGCGCGCTTTCGAGCTCCCGCGCGGTCTGCTTCGCCAGCACCTTGCCCAGCTCGACGCCCCACTGGTCGAAGCTGTCGATGTCCCAGATCGCGCCCTGCACGAACACGCCGTGCTCGTACAGCGCGACCAGCGCGCCGAGCGTGTGCGGGGTGAGGCGGTCGGCGAGGATCGTGCTGCTCGGGCGGTTGCCGTCGAAGCTGCGGTGCGGCACCAGCGCCTCGGGCGTGCCCTCGGCGCGCACTTCCTCGGGCGTCCTGCCGAACGCCAGCGCCTCGCCCTGCGCGAACAGGTTGGCCATCAGCAGGTCGTGCTGGGCGCGATGGTCGTTGAGCGGCTGGCAGAAGCCGATGAAGTCGCAGGGCACCAGCCGGGTGCCCTGGTGGATCAGCTGGTAGAACGAATGCTGGCCGTTGGTGCCCGGCTCGCCCCACACGATCGGCCCGGTCTGGACATCCACGCGGCGGCCGTCGCGGGTGACGTGCTTGCCGTTGCTTTCCATCTGCAGCTGCTGCAGGTAGGCCGGGAAGCGCTTGAGGTATTGCGCGTAAGGCAGCACCGCGAGCGTGGCCGCGCCGAGGAAGTCGTTGTTCCAGATCGACAGCAGGCCCATCAGCGCCGGCAGGTTGCGTTCCAGCGGCGTCTCGCGGAAATGCACGTCCATGGCGTGGAAGCCGGCGAGCATGTCGCGGAAATGGCCGGGGCCGATCGCCAGCATGGTCGACAGGCCGATCGCCGAGTCCATCGAATAGCGCCCGCCGACCCAGTCCCAGAAGCCGAACATGTGGTCGGTGTCGATGCCGAACGCCCGCACTCCGTCCGCATTGGTGGACACCGCGACGAAATGCCTGGCCACCGCGTCCTCGCCGAGCGCGCGCGTGCACCAGTCGCGCGCCGCCCGGGCGTTGGTCAGCGTCTCCAGGGTGGTGAAGCTCTTGGAGCAGACGATGAAGAGCGTGCTGGCCGGATCGAGGTTGCGGGTCGCCTCGACGAAGTCGGTGGGATCGACGTTGGAGACGAAGCGGCACTCGAGCCCGCGCAGGCTGTAGTGACGCAGGGCCTCGTAGGCCATCACCGGGCCGAGGTCGGAGCCGCCGATGCCGATGTTGACGACCGCGCGGATGCGCTGGCCGGTGGCGCCGGTCCAGCGGCCGCTGCGCACTTCGTCGGCGAAGGCGGCCATGCGGTCGAGCACCGCGTGCACCTCCGGCACCACGTCGACGCCGTCGGCGACGATGCGCTCCCCGCGCGGCGCGCGCAGCGCCACGTGCAGGACCGCGCGGTCCTCGGTGTTGTTGAGGTGCTTGCCGCTGAACATCGCCGCGATGCGCGCCGGCAGCCCGCAGGCGCGCGCCAGGTCGAACAGCAATGCGAGGGTGTCGTCGCCCACGCGCTGCCTGGAATAGTCGAGGTAGAGCCCGGCGCCCTCGGCGCACAGGCGCTCGCCACGGCCCGGATCCTGGTCGAACAGCTCGCGCAGCGTGCGCGCCGCGGTGGCCCGCGCGTGGGCCTGCAGCGCCTGCCATTGCGGGCGGCTGGTGAGCGGCGTCGCGGATCCCTGCATGTGGATGGCGTCCTTCATCCCTGGTCCCGCAACGATGCCGTCTTGGCGGCGATGCCGGCCAGCAGATGATGCCACGACTTCGCGAACGCCTCGGCGCCCTCCTCCTGCAACCGGCGGCCGAGCGCGTCGACGTCGATTCCGGCGCGGGCGAAGGCCGCGAGCGTGGCCGCGCCGTCGTCGTCGAGCTGGCTCGCCACCTCGCCATGGTCGGCGAACGCGGCGAGCGTCTTGTCGGGCAACGTGTCGATGGTGTCCGGCGCGGCCAGCGCGGAGGCGTAGAGCGTGTCGGGTGCGTCCGGATCCTTGGTGCTGGTGCTGGCCCACAGCAGCCGCTGCGGCAGCGCGCCCTCGGCTTCGAGCGCGCGCCAGCGCGGCGAATCCAGCAGTTCCCGGTAGGCCCGGTAGGCCTGCTGCGCGACCGCGATGCCGAGCCGGTTGCGCAGTTCCGCCGGTGCCTTGTCCGCGACCGCCTTGTCCCAGCGGCTGACGAACAGCGACGCCACCGAGGCGACGCGCGGCGGCCGGCCCGCCTGCAGGCGCCGCTCGATGCCACGCAGGTAGGCCTCGGCGGCGGCGCGGTACTGCGCGGCCGAGAACAGCAGGGTCACGTTGATCGGCACGCCATCGAAGATGGATTCCTCGATCGCCGGGACGCCTTCGGGCGTGCCCGGGATCTTCACGAACAGGTTGTCGCGCCCGGCCTGCTCGTGGATGCGGCGCGCGGCGGCGATGCTGCCGGCGGTGTCGGCGGCGAGCAGCGGCGAAAGCTCCATCGACACCCAGCCATCGAGGCCATGGCTGGCCTCGTGCGCGGGGCGGAACAGGTCGGCGGCGCGACGCAGGTCCTCCAGCGCCAGCGCGACGAACAGCGCTTCGCCGGACAGGCCGGCGGCCGCCTTGTCGCGGATGCCGGCGTCGTAGGCGTCGCCGCCCGCGAACGCTTCGTCGAAGATGCTGGGGTTGGAGGTGAGGCCGGTCAGGCCCCACTCGGCGATGCGGCGTTCGAGCGTGCCGTCGTCGAGCATCGCGCGGGTGATGTTGTCGAGCCAGAGGCTCTGGCCGAGCGCGCGCAGCTTTTTCAGGTTGGCGTTCATGGGGGAGCGGTCGCGGACAGTTCGGGAATGGTGGCCAGCGAGCGGTGCAGGAGGACGTCCTTGCCGGTGTCCAGCCCGACCAGCTCACCGATGTGCGCGAGGCTGAGGTCGGGCGGCTGCAGGTGTTCGAGGTCGGCCTCGCGCGCGTAGTGCCCCTGGTGCACGAACACCGTCGTCACCCGCGCGCCGAGCGCGTCCTTGATCGCCTGCAGCACCCTCGGCTTGTCGTCCACCACGACGTAGTGCCGCGCCGGATAGGCGTCTTGTACCGCATCGAGCATGCGTTCCTTGTGCACGCTCAGCAGCACCCGGCCGCGCACCGCGTTCCACAGGCCGGAGCGGCGGATCTTGCGCGGCTGGAACACCAGGTCGCCGTCGGAGAGGATCACCGGCACGCCGAGCGTCGCCACGTGCGCGATGGCCTCCATGCTGCCCGGGAACACCAGTTCCCCGAAGGGATAGTCGAGCAGGAATTCGCCCAGCCGCAGCAGCGCGGGCCCGTCGGCCAGGCCCTGCCCGCGCAGCGCCTGCAGCGCGCCGAGGTAGTCGGCGTAGCCGTGCGCCGCGCGCAGTGCCTCGTAGGCGGCGCGGTAGCGCGCGCGCCCCGGCTCGCCGAGCGCGCGCTCCAGGGCGACGTCGAGGTCGGCGGAAAAGCGGTCGTTGTCCAGCAGGGTGTTGTCGACATCCAGCAGGAACACCACCTCGCCGGCGGCATCGCCGCTCAGCATGGCGGCACCTGCTCGGCGACCGGGTCGTGCCAGCCATCGTCGCCGGCGAGCACGCGGCGGGCGGCGTCCGGGCCCCAGCTGCCCGGCTGGTAGGACTCCACCGGCCCCGGCAGGTCGAGCACGGGATCGACCACGCGCCAGGCTTCCTCCACCGCCGCGTCGCGGGTGAACAGCGAGGAATCGCCGCGCAGCGCATCACCCAGCAGGCGCTCGTAGGGCGGCGCGCCGCGCAGGGTGAGGTGGCGGGCGACCAGTTCCACCTGGTCTCCGCGCATCGCGTCGCCCGGCTTCTTCACCTGCGCGCCGGTGGCGATGACCATCTCCGGCCCGAGCCGGAAGCGGAAGTAGTTCGAGCGCAGCGGCTGCGCGCCGGCGAACAGGTTCATCGGCGGGCAGCGCAGGTTGACCATGACCTCGGTCGCGGTGAGCGGCAGGCGCTTGCCGGCGCGGATGTAGAACGGCACGCCGGCCCAGCGCCAGGTGTCGATGTGCAGCTTCAGCGCGACGTAGGTCTCGACGTTGGAACCGGGCTTGACGCCGGCCTCGTCGCGGTAGCCGGCGAACTGGCCGCGCACCACGTCCTCCGGGCGCAGCGGCCGCATCGCGCGGAACACGCGCAGCTTTTCGGCGTGGATGGCGGCCGCGTCGTCGCCGATCGGCACGTCCATCGCCAGCAGCGAAACCACCTGCAGCAGGTGGTTCTGCACCACGTCGCGGATCGCGCCGACGCTGTCGTAGAAGCTGCCGCGCCCCTGCACGCCGAAATCCTCGGCCATGGTGATCTGCACGTTGTCGATGAACGTGCGGTTCCAGACCGGCTCGAGGAAGGCGTTGGCGAAGCGGTAGTACAGCAGGTTGCGCACCGGTTCCTTGCCGAGGAAATGGTCGATGCGGAACACCGCGCTTTCCGGGAACACCTCGTGCAGCGTCGCGTTGAGGGCCCTCGCCGAGGCGAGGTCGCGGCCGAAGGGTTTCTCCACCACCACCCGCGCGCCCTGCGCGCAGCCCGAGCGCGCCAGCTGCCGGACCACCTCGCCGAACAGCGACGGCGGGATCGCGAGGTAGTGCAGCGGGCACCGCTTGCCCTCCAGCGCGCCGTGCAGGCGGTCGAAGGTCGCCGGGTCGTTGTAGTCGCCGTTGATGTACTGCAGGTTGGCGCAGAGCCGCTCGAAGACCGGCGGATCCACGCCGCCGGCGTGCTCCAGGCTGTCGCGCATGCGCTCGCGGAGCAGGTCGATGCCGCCGGAACCGCGCGCCACGCCGATGATCGGCAGCTCGATCCGGTAGTCGCGGAACAGCGCCTGCAGCGCCGGGAAGATCTTCTTGTAGGCGAGGTCTCCGGTCGCGCCGAAGAACACGAGCGCGTCGGACATCTGGGTCGGTCGGCTCAAGATCGCTCCTTGCTGCCTGCACCGGGCATCCATACCGCAGGGGCGGTTAACGCATGGTGGCGGGCCCCGCGCGGGCTCCGCGCAGCCGAGCGCGCCAGCTGCCGGACCACCTCGCCGAACAGCGACGGCGGGATCGCGAGGTAGTGCAGCGGGCACCGCTT
>JBQCFN010000296.1:0-3377 GCA_051959035.1 Lysobacteraceae bacterium
GTTGCTGGTGGTGACGAAGGACAACCAGGGCGCGCAGCAGATGGAGAGCGACCTGCGCACGCTGCTCGCGCGCGACGTGCAGCCCAGCGCCGACGTGCCGATGCTGCAGCGCCGCCCCTGGCCGCCGATCGTGCACTTCCCCGACTGGGAAACCCTGCCCTACGACCGGTTCAGCCCGCACCCGGACATCGTCAGCCAGCGCCTGGCCGCGCTGCACCGCATGCCCACGCTCCAGCGCGGCATCGTGGTGGTGCCGGTGCAGACGCTGCTGCAGCGCCTCGCGCCGGTGCAGCATGTCGTCGGCGGCAGCTTCGACCTGCAGGTCGGCCAGCGCCTGGACATGGACGCGGAGAAGCGCCGGCTCGAGGCCGCCGGCTACCGCAACGTGCCGCAGGTGCTCGACCCCGGCGACTTCGCCGTGCGCGGCGGCCTGCTCGACGTGTACCCGATGGGCGCCGAGCAGCCCTTCCGCGTCGAGCTGCTCGACGACGAGATCGACACCATCCGGGTGTTCGATCCCGAATCGCAGCGCTCGCTGGAGAAGATCGAACGCGTGCACCTGCTGCCGGGCCGCGAGCTGCCGCTCGACGACGCCGCGCTGCAGCGCGCGCTCGACGCATTGCGCGACCGCTTCGACATCGACACCCGCCGCAGCGGCCTGTACCAGGACCTGAAGGCGGGCGCCGCGCCGGCGGGCATCGAGTACTACCTGCCGCTGTTCTTCGAACGCACCTCGACCCTGTTCGACTACCTCGGCGCCAACGTGCTGCCGGTGCTCTGCGAAGGCGTGCTGGAAGCGGCCGAACAGTTCTGGACCGGGACCGGCGAGCGCTACGAGCAGCGCCGCCACGACGTCGAACGCCCGCTGCTGCCGCCGGCGGAGCTCTACCTGTCGCCGGATGCGCTGCGCGAGCGGCTCAACCAGGGCCAGCGCGTCGAGGTGTGCGGCGAAGGCCATCCGCAGCGCGAGCGCGCCGCCGCGCTCGGCGACCAGCCCGCGCCGGTGCTGCCGCTGGCCGCGCGCGAGCACGCGCCGGCGGACGCGCTGAAGTCCTTCCTCGGCAGTTATCCCGGGCGCGTGCTGGTCGCCGCCGACACCGCCGGCCGCCGCGAGGCGCTGCTGGAACTGCTGCGCGCGGCCGGGCTGCAGCCCGACGTGCTGCCGGACTGGAGCGCGTTCTTCCCGCTGCCGCCGGCCGAAGCCGACGGCGGCAAGTCCGCGTCCGTGCCGGCGGACGCGGCACCCGCCGCGCTGGCGACCTTCGCCATCGCCGTCGCCCCGCTGGAGGACGGTTTCGCCCTCACCGCGCCCGCGATCGCGGTGCTCACCGAGCGCCAGCTGTTCCCCGAGCGCGCCGCGCAGCCGCGCCGGCGCAAGCGCGCGGGGCGCGAGCCCGAGGCGATCATCCGCGACCTCGGCGAGCTGCGTGAGGGCGCGCCGATCGTGCACGAGGACCACGGCGTCGGCCGCTACCGCGGCCTGGTGACGCTCGACGTGGGCGGCATGCCCGGCGAATTCCTCGACATCGAGTACGCCAAGGGCGACCGCCTGTACGTGCCGGTCTCGCAGCTGCACCTGATCAACCGCTACTCCGGCGCCTCGGACGAAACCGCGCCGCTGCACTCGCTCGGCGGCGAGCAGTGGACCAAGGCCAAGCGCAAGGCCGCGGAGAAGGTGCGCGACGTCGCCGCGGAGCTGCTCGAGATCCAGGCGAAGCGGCATGCCCGCGCCGGCCTCGCCATCGACGTCGACCGCGCGACCTACGAGCCGTTCGCCGCCGCCTTCCCGTTCGAGGAGACGCCCGACCAGCACGCGTCGATCGAGGCGGTGCTGCGCGACCTGCAGTCCTCGCAGCCGATGGACCGGGTGTTGTGCGGCGACGTCGGCTTCGGCAAGACCGAGGTCGCGGTGCGCGCGGCCTTCGCCACCGCGATCGCCGGCAAGCAGGTCGCGGTGCTGGTGCCGACCACCCTGCTGGCCGAGCAGCACTACCGCAACTTCCGCGACCGCTTCGCCGACTGGCCGATCCGGGTGGAGGTGCTGTCGCGCTTCAAGACCAAGAAGGAAATCCAGGCCGAACTCGACAAGGTCGCCGACGGCCGCATCGACGTGATCGTCGGCACCCACCGCCTGCTGCAGAAGGACGTGCGCTTCAAGGACCTCGGCCTGGTCATCGTCGACGAGGAACAGCGCTTCGGCGTGCGCCAGAAGGAAGCGCTGAAGGCGCTGCGCGCCAACGTCCACCTGCTCACGCTGACCGCCACGCCGATCCCGCGCACGCTCAACATGGCGATGGCCGGCCTGCGCGACCTGTCGATCATCGCGACGCCGCCGGCGCACCGCCTCGCGGTGCAGACCTTCGTCGTGCCCTGGGACGACTACCAGCTGCGCGAGGCTTTCCAGCGCGAGCTCTCGCGCGGCGGCCAGGTATACTTCCTGCACAACGACGTCGAATCGATCGGCCGCATGCAGCGGCAGCTGCAGGAACTGGTGCCGGAAGCGCGCATCGGCGTCGCCCACGGGCAGATGCCGGAGCGCGAGCTCGAGCGGGTGATGCTCGACTTCCACAAGCAGCGCTTCAACGTGCTGCTGTCGACGACGATCATCGAATCGGGCATCGACATCCCCAACGCCAACACCATCGTCATCCACCGCGCCGACCGCTTCGGCCTGGCCCAGCTGCACCAGCTGCGCGGCCGCGTCGGGCGCTCGCACCACCGCGCCTACGCCTACCTGGTGGTGCCCGACCGCAAGTCGATCACCGCGGACGCGAAGAAGCGCCTGGACGCGATCGAGGCGATGGACGAGCTCGGCGCGGGCTTCACCCTCGCCACCCACGACCTCGAGATCCGTGGCGCCGGCGAGCTGCTCGGCGAGGACCAGAGCGGGCAGATGGCGGAAGTGGGCTTCAGCCTCTACACCGAGCTGCTCGAACGCGCCGTGCACTCGATCCGCGCCGGCCGCCTGCCGGACGTGGACCTGGTCGAGGTGCGCGGCGCCGAGGTCGACCTGCACGTGCCCTCGCTCATCCCCGACGACTACCTCCCCGACGTGCACACCCGCCTGACCCTGTACAAGCGCATCAGCAGCGCGCGCGACGCGCAGGCACTGCGCGAACTGCAGGTGGAGATGATCGACCGCTTCGGCCTGCTGCCGGAGGCGACCCGCAACCTGTTCGCCACCGCCGAGCTCAAGCTCGACGCCACCACGCTCGGCCTGCGCAAGCTCGACCTCGGCCCGAATGGCGGCCGCCTGCAGTTCGTCGAAAAGCCGAAGGTGGATCCCATGGCGGTGATCCAGCTGATCCAGAAGCAGCCCAGGCACTACCAGATGGACGGCCCCGACAAGCTCAAGGTCAAGCTCGACCTGCCCGACG
>JBQCFN010000297.1:0-6529 GCA_051959035.1 Lysobacteraceae bacterium
CGCAGCTCGACGCGCGCACGCGCCCGTGCAACCTCGCCACCCTGCGGCCGCGCCTGCGCGAATGAGCCGGAGCGCGCCGCTCAGGCGGTGAAGAAGCCCTCGCCGATCACCTCGCGCTCGACCGCCTGCCGCTCGACGTCGTCGACCCGCGCCAGCAGCGGGCCCCGGCGCAGCCACGCGGCCAGCGCCTCGATGGCGTCGCCCTCGCCGCAGGCCACCACTTCGACCCGGCCGTCGACGAGGTTGCGCGCGTAGCCGCGCAGGCCGTGGCGCAGGGCCTCCTCGCGCGCATGCGCGCGGAACGCCACGCCCTGCACTCGGCCGCTGACGAAGAAGCGCGCGGCGGCCATCAACCGGCCTTGGGGCCGCCGGCCGCGGCGATGGCATCGTCGATGTCCTTCGCCGTGACCGGCCCGACGAAGTGCTGGGCGACCTTGCCGTCGGGCGCGATCAGGTAGGTGGTCGGCAGCCCGCGCGGCGGCGCGAAGTCGCGCGGCGGCTGGTACACGTCGACGATCGCCACCGGATAGACCACCGGATGCTTCTGCAGGAACGCGCGCAGGTCGGCCGGCGCGATCTCCTCGTAGTCCAGGCCGATCACCTCGACGTGCTCGCGCATCGCGTCCAGCGCCGACAATTCCGGCATCTCCTTCAGGCAGGGCGCGCACCAGGTCGCCCAGAAGTTGACCACCACCCAGCGGCCGCGATGGGCGGCGAGGTCGAACGGCTTGCCGTCGACGGTGGTGACGCGCAGCGTGGGCATGTCCGGCGTGGGCTGCGCGGCCGCCGGCGCGGCGGGGGCCGGGGCCGCCGCGCGCGGCGCCTGCGCGGCCGGCGGCGTGGCGTCGCGCTGGCAGGCGGCGAGCGCGAGCGCGAGCAGCGTGGCCGCGGCCCGCGAGTGGCGGATGTTCATTGCGGGATGTCCTCGTAGATGGTGGACACGCGGCGCTTGAGCAGGTCGCGCAGCGGCAGGCGCAGCTGGTCGAGCTCGGCGACCGCGGCGGCGCCGAGCGCGTCGTCGCGGCAGGGCAGGTGCGCTTCCTGCACGGGAATGCGCAGCTGGCAGGCTTCGTAGAGCTCGCCGACGGTGAGGGTGTCGAGGTCGCGCGCGAGCAGCCATTCGCCCGATTCGGCGCGCCGCACCAGGTCGATCGCGCACAGCTCGGCGAGCAGTTCCTGGATCAGCGCGTCGGTGAGCATCGGCTCGAGCTCGCGGATCTCGTCGCTGTGCAGGCCCTTGCCGAGCCTGCGCCGCTCGGCGAAACGCCCGAGCATGCGCAGCAGGCCGTACAGCTCGTAGCCTTCCGGCAGGCGCATCGACGCCGGCTGGTAGCGGAACGCCGACACCGTCGCCGCCAGCGACGCGCCGAGCAGCACCGCCAGCCAGGCGAAGTAGAACCACAGCAGGAAGATCGGCACGAACGCGAGCGGCCCGTAGGTCTTCTGGTAGCTGGCGAAGCTCGCCAGGTACAGGCCGATGCCCCACTTCACCAGCTCGAACAGCAGCACCGACAGGGTCGCGCCGAGCACCGCGTGCCGCCACTGCACGGTGCGGTGCGGCACCAGCCGGAACACCAGGGTGAAGGCGAGCAGCTCGATCACCACCGGCGCCAGCTGCAGCATCAGCGCCTCGACCATGCGCCCGGCGGTGGTCTCGAACACCGCCAGCGCGAAGAACCGGGTCGACATCGCCAGGCTCGCGGTGGCCACCAGCGCACCAAGGGTCAGCACGGTCCAGTAGATCAGGAAGCGGCTGAGCTGCGGGCGCGCGGTCCTGACCCGCCAGATGTGGTTGAACGCGCCTTCGATCTGGGTCAGGGTGAACAGCAGCGAGACCACCAGCGCGACCACGCCCGCGGTGGTCAGCGTGCCGACGTTGCGGTCGACCTCGCGCATGTAGTCGTGGATCGCGCCGGCCGCGCCCGGGGCGAAGTTGGCGATGATGTAGGCCTGCAGCCGCTTGTTCCATTCGGCGAACGACGGGAACGCGGACACCACGCCGAACGCCACCATCGACAGCGGCACCAGCGCGAAGGCGGTGGTGTAGGACAGCGCGCCGGCCGACTCGAACAGGCGGTCCTCGCGCAGGCGCCTCCCCAGGAAGCGCAGGAACGCGAGCATCCGCGCGCGGTCGCGCACGCGTTCGCTCCAGCGGTAGATCGAGTCCAGCGGATCCATCGGGGAAGCGTACCCGAAGGCGCTGCCCGGCATGCCAGGCCGCGTTCCGCCGCCGCGGCGCTTGCCCTATGCTGGCGCGCCCGGAGGACGCATGGCCGAGATCCTGGTGCTCTATTACAGCCGCGGCGGCTCGGTGGCGCGGCTCGCGCGCCAGGTCGCGCGCGGGGTCGGCGAGGTGCCGGGCATGGCCGCGCGCCTGCGCACGGTGCCGCCGGTGGCCGCCGCCACCCAGGCCGCGGCGCCGCCGGTGCCCGAGGACGGCGCGCCCTACGTCGAACGCGCCGACCTGGCCGACTGCGCGGGCCTGCTGCTCGGCAGCCCCACCCGCTTCGGCACCATGGCCGCGCCGCTCAAGCATTTCATCGACACGCTCGGCAGCGAGTGGACCAGCGGCACCCTGGTCGGCAAGCCGGCCGGCGTGTTCACCTCGACCGCGACCCTGCACGGCGGCCAGGAAGCCACGCTGCTGTCGATGGGCGTGCCGCTGCTGCACCACGGCTGCGTGCTGGTCGGCCTGCCCTACACCGAGCGCGCGCTCGGCACGACGCGCGGCGGCGGCACGCCCTATGGCGCCAGCCACGTCGCCGGGCACGCGGACGATCCGCAGCCGAGCGACGAGGAGGCGCAGCTCGCGCGCGCGCTCGGCCGGCGCGTGGCCCAACTCGCGGCCAAGCTGGCATGAGCGTGCCCGCTTCCCGCCCGCGCCGCGGCGCGCTGGTCGCCAGCCTGGTCGCGCTCGCCGTGCTGGATGCCTGCTGGTTCCTGCCGCGCGAACCGGTCGCGCTGCTGGTGTTCGGCCTGCCGCCCGCGCTGCTCGCCCTCGCCGCGTGGCGCGGCAGCGCGCGCGCCGGCTTCTTCGCCGGCGTCTTGGCGCTGCTGTGGTTCTCGCACGGCGTGATGGTGGCCTGGACGCGACCGCCGGAGCGCGGCTTCGCCTGGCTCGAGATCGTGCTGGCGCTGGCAGTGGTGTGGTTCGCCAGCGTGCCCGGCCTGCGCGCGCGTTTCTCCCGGCGCCGGTGAGCACGCGCGCGCCAGCCCGGGATACGCGCATGGCGGGGCTGTCCGACGCGGCGGTCGCGCGCCTGCAGGCCGCCGCGCGGGCGATCCGCGACGGCCAGCTCGCCGACGCCCGGCGCCTGCTCGATGGCGTGCTGGCGGAAGCGCCCACGCATGCCGAGGCGCTGCGCGTGGCGGCGAACCTGCATGGGCGCCGCGGCGATCCCGCGCGCGCGATCGCCACGCTCGAGCAGGCGATCGCCCGGCACCCCGGCGACGCGCTGCTGCACAACGACCTCGGCAACCTGCGCATGGCGCGTGGCGACCACGACGGCGCCTTCGCCAGCTGGCGCAGTGCCTGCGCGCTCGCGCCCGACCAGGCGATGCCCTGGTTCAACCTCGGCCGCAACCTGCAGCTGCAGGGCGAGAGCGAGGAGGCCGCCGGCGCGCTGGCCACCGCGCAGCGGCTCGCGCCCGGCTTTCCCCCCGCCGCGATCCTGCGCGGCGACGCGCTGGCGCACCTCGGCCGCTTCGACGAGGCCGCCGCCTGCTACCGCGACGCGCTGCGCGCGCACCCGGGCTGCGGCGACGCCTGGCGCGGCCTCTCCAACATCAAGACGCGCCCGCTGTCGGAGTCCGACGGCGCGGCGATGCGTGCGCAACTTGCGCGGCCCGACCTCGGCGAGGACGACCGCATCGCGATCGCCTACGCGCTCGGCAAGCACGAGGAGGACCACGGCCGCCACGCCGAGGCGTTCGCGGCGCTGGCCCAGGCCAACGCGCTGCTGCGCCGGCGCGCGCCGTGGAGCCGGGCGGCGTTCGAGGCCTTCGTCGACGCCGCGCTGGCGGCCACCGCCACCCTGCCCGCGCCGCTCGATCCGGCGCTCGGCCAGGAGGCGATCTTCATCGTCGGCCTGCCACGCTCGGGCTCGACCCTGTTCGAGCAGATCCTCGCCGCCCACCCGGTGGTGGAAGGCGCGAGCGAGCTGCCCGACCTCGGCGAGGTCATCCAGGCCGAATCGCAGCGGCGGCGCACGCCGTTCCCGCAGTGGATCGCGGAAGCGACGGCCGCCGACTGGCACCGCCTCGGCATGGACTACCTGCGCCGCACCGCGCGCTGGCGCGCCCGCCGGCCGCGCTTCACCGACAAGCTGCCGGAGAACTGGAAGCTGGCCGGCGTGCTGCGCGCCATGCTGCCCGGCGCGACCATCATCGACGCGCGCCGCGACCCGCTCGAGACCGGCTGGTCGTGCTTCCGCCAGCAGTTCTACCAGCTGCCGCACTTCTCCTGCGACCTCGCCGACATCGGCGCCTACCTGCGCGGCTGCGAGCGGGCGATGGACGCCTGGCGCGCGCGCGACCCCGCGCGCATCCGCCTGCACCGCTACGAAGACCTGCTGGCCGCGCCGGAGGCGCGCATCCGCGCCCTGCTGGCCGACTGCGGATTGCCCTTCGATCCGGCCTGCCTGGAGTTCCATGCCGCCACCCGCAGCGTGCGCACCGCCAGCGCGGCCCAGGTGCGCCAGCCGCTGCGCGCCGACACCGCCCGCGCCGCCCGCTACGGCGGCCTGCTGGACCCGCTGCGCCGGGCCCTGGCCGGCTGAGGATCGCGCCAGCCGCCGGGTTGGGGGACAATGCGCGCATGGACCAACTGCTCATCGTCACCACCGGCGGCACCATCGACAAGGTCTATTTCGACGACAAGTCGGACTACCAGGTCGGCGAGCCGCAGATCGGCCGCATCCTCGAGGAACTCGGCGTGGCCTTCCGCTTCCGGGTCATCCCGATCATGCGCAAGGACTCCCTGCACATCGACGCCGGTGACCGCGAGCTGCTGCGGGCGACCATCGCCGCGCAGGACGAGGCGCGCGTGCTGGTGACCCACGGCACCGACACCATGGTCGAGACCGCGCGCGTGCTCGCCAGCATCGCCGACAAGACCATCGTGCTGACCGGGGCGCTGAATCCCGCGCGCTTCCGCGGCTCGGACGCCGAGTTCAACATCGGCACCGCGGTCGGCGCGGTGCAGTCGCTGGCGCCCGGCGTGTACATCGCGATGAACGGCCGCGTCTGGGACCCGGCCAAGGTGCGCAAGAACGTCGCCGCCAACCGCTTCGAAGCGATCGGCTGAGCGGCCTGCCCGCGGCGGCCGCCATCGGCGGCGGCGCGCCGACCCGCGACGCGTGACCTGCGGCGCGGCCCGGGCGATCCGCGAGACGCAGGGTTCCCGGCTTTCCTCGCCCGCGCGGGCGCGACCGTGCCCTTGCGCCTGGCGAAAAAAAAGACCCCGGCGCGAGCCGGGGTCTTCGTTTGCCGCAAAGGTCGCCGGGGCGCGGGGCCCCGGCGCGCGCCGTCAGTTGACGGTGCCCTTCAGGCTCACACCCGAGTACGCCGAGTAGGCGCGGACGTTGATGTAGTACGTCCCGGCCGTCGGCGCATTGAAGGTGCAGGTCTCGTTGTTGCCGGTCAGGTACGGACGGCAGCTGTAGCTGCTCGACGTCGGCGCGCTGCCGAGCTTGACGTACAGGTCGGCGTCACCGCTGCCACCCGAGATCGAGATGACGGCGCTGGTCGAACCCGACGGGACCACCAGCGTGTAGGTCGACGACACGCCCCCCCTCGAGACGGACGGGAGCGACACGGCCTGGCCGCTGCACAGCACGGTGCCGCCGCAGCTGCCGCCGCCACCGCCGGTGCTGTAGTCGCCCTTCAGGCTGACGCCCGAGAACGACGAGTAGGCCTTCAGGCGCACGTAGTACGTGCCGGCCGACGGGCTGGCGAAGCTGCAGCTCTCGCTGTTGCCGCTCTTGTACGGACGGCAGTCATACGAGCTGTCGGTCGGGGTGCTGCCGAACTTGACGTACATGTCGGCGTCGCCGGTGCCGCCCGACATCGTGAACACCAGGTTGCTGGAGCCCGACGGCACCTGCAGGGTGTACACCACGTCGCTGCCGGTCGAGGCCGAGATGCCGGTGACCGTCTGGCCCTTGGTCAGCGTGCCGCCGGTGCTGCCGCCACCGCCGCCACCGCCGCCGCCACCGCAGCTGCTGGTGCTCACGCCCACCGCCGAGAAGGCGGCCGCGACGTCGGAGGTGTCGAGGCCGAGGTCGGAGGTCGCCGTCATCACGCCGCACGCCGCCGAGGCGTAGGTCGCGCTCGCGGTCCAGTACAGGGCATTCGCGCGGGCGAACACCTTGAACGCGGTCGGGGTGTTCCAGCCGGAGGTCTTGGCGAGCAGGCAGAACGCCTTGTTGTACACGCCGGACGTGTAGTGCACGTCCATCGAGCTGGTGTAGTCGGCGGCGTTGTCGATCGAGCCGCCATCCTGCGGCGGGTTGCACATGTAGCGCAGCGC
>JBQCFN010000298.1:0-10536 GCA_051959035.1 Lysobacteraceae bacterium
CTGCTCGGCCAGAACGTCAATGCCTACCAGGGTCCGATGCACGACGGTGGCGTCGCGGACCTGGCCGTACTGATCCATGCCATCGCGCAGATCGAATCGATCGGCCGCATCCGCTTCACCACCTCGCACCCGCTGGAGTTCTCCGACTCGCTGATCGAGGCCTACCGCGACGTGCCCAAGCTCGCCAACTACCTGCACCTGCCGGTGCAGGCCGGCAGCGACCGCATCCTCGCGGCGATGAAGCGCGGCTACACCGCGCTCGAGTTCAAGCAGAAGATCCGCAAGCTGCGCGCGGTGCGCCCGGACATCTCGATCTCCTCGGACTTCATCGTCGGTTTCCCGGGCGAGACCGAGGCGGACTTCGCCAAGACGATGAAGCTGATCGAGGACGTCGGCTTCGACCAGTCGTTCTCCTTCATCTACTCGCGCCGCCCGGGCACGCCGGCGGCGGACCTCGAGGACAACGTCACCAGCGAGGAGAAGCACGCGCGGCTGGCGCAGCTGCAGGCGACGATCAACGCAAATGCCGCTCGCATCTCGCAGGGGATGGTCGGCACGGTGCAGAAGGTGCTGGTGGAAGGGCCGTCGAAGAAGAATCCCGACGAGCTCACCGGCAAGACCGAGAACATGCGCTCGGTGAACTTCCCCGGCCATCCGCGCCTGGTCGGCCGGTTCGTCGACCTGCGCATCACCGACGCGCTCACCAACTCGCTGCGCGGCGAGGTGGTGATGGTGGACGAGGCGGTCGCCCTTTAAGCGGCTGGCTGGAAGGGCGTGGCTTCGGCCGCGGGAGCGGCTGGCGGGGCGCCGCTTTTCCCTTAGTCGAGGCATCCTGCCTCGATGCGGGCGCGCGCCATCCATGGCGCGCTTGTCGCGGCACCCCGCCAGCCGCTCCCTTATCCGTCGAGCCTTCCTGCCGCCGCTTCTGTCACGCCGGTCCTTGCAGGCCGATGCGCCCGGCCGGGCGAGCCGCACCGGAGCCGCCGCTTCTCAGTTGGCCCTGGTGCTTCTAATCCAGCCGCTTGCGGAAGCGCAGGATGGCCGCCGTCATCATCACCGCGGTGAACGCCGCCAGCGCCAGCACGTCGGGCCACAGCTCGGCGAGGCGGGCGCCGCGCAGCATGACCCCGCGGATCAGGCGCAGGAAGTGGGTCAACGGCAGCAGCTCGGCCAGCCAGCGGGCGGCGCGCGGCATGCCGGCGAACGGGAACATGAAGCCCGACAGCAGGATCGACGGCAGGAACACGAAGAAGGTCATCTGCATCGCCTGGAACTGCGAGCGCGCGCGGGTCGAGATCAGCAGGCCGAGGGTGAGGTTGGCGAGGATCAGCAGCACCGACGCGAGGTAGATGTCGAGCAGGCTGCCGCGCACCGGCACCCGGAACAGCAGCAGGCCCAACACCAGGACCACCGTGGTCTGCACCAGCCCGATCGCGGCGTACGGCAGCACCTTGCCCACCATCAGCTCGCCGCGGCCGACCGGCGTGGCGATCAGCAGCTCCATGTTGCCGCGCTCGCGTTCGCGCACGATCGCCACCGCGGTGAACAGCACCATGGTCATGGTCAGGATCACGCCGACCAGGCCGGGGACGATGTTCACCGCCGAGCGCCGCTCGGGGTTGTAGAACGCGACCACGCTCACCTGCCGCGGGGCCACCTCGCGGGCGCCGGTGGCGTCGGCGAGCGCAGCCCGGTCGTCCAATGGCAGCTGCGCGAGCTGGAGCGCCGCGCCCTGCACCACCGTGTCGGTGCCGTCGACCAGCACCTGCACCGCCTCGCGGCCATCGAGGCGGCGGCGCTCGAAGTCGGCCGGCACCACCACTGCGACGCTGGCACGCCCCTGCCGCAGCAGTTCCATCGCTTCACGCGGCGTGTCGACCGCGTAGGCGGGCGCGATCACGCCGGTGGCGAGCATGTCCATCACCAGCGCGCGCGACCCGGCAGTGCGCGCGTCGTCGACGATGGCCGCCGGCAGGTGGCGCAGGTTGAGGTTGATCGCGTAGCCGAACAGCACCAGCTGCAGCACCGGGACGCCGACGATCATCGCCAGGGTGATGCGGTCGCGGCGCAACTGGCGCAGCTCCTTGAGCACCACCGCCCACAGCCGGCGCGCGTTCACGCGGCGCGCTCCCGTCCGCCACGACCGCGGGTGGCGGAGACGAAGACATCCTCGAGGTTGGGCGCCACCTCGTCGACGCCGGCCTGCACCCCGCCGTGGGCCAGCGCCTCGCGCACGCGCGCCTGCGCCTGCGGCGCCTCCAGCAGCACCCGCAGCGTGTTGCCGATCTGGGCGACGCTGAGCACGCCCGGCGCGCGGTCGAGCAGGCGGTGCACGCCGCGCGGATCGTCGGCGCGCACCGCCAGCGTGCGTCCCTGCAGCGCGCGGGTGAGTTCCGCCGGCGTGCCGTCGGCCACCAGCGCGCCGCGGTCGAGCACGGCCAGGCGATGGCAGCGTTCGGCCTCGTCCATGTAATGGGTCGACACCAGGATCGTGGTGCCCGCGTCGGCGAGGTCGAACAGGCGCTCCCAGAACTCGCGCCGCGATTCCGGATCGACCGCGCTGGTCGGCTCGTCGAGGAACAGCAGCTCGGGTTCGTGGATCACCGCGCCCGCCAGCGCGAGGCGCTGCTTCTGCCCGCCGCTGAGCGTGCCGGCGAGCTGCCGTTCGCGATCCTCGAAGTGGTAGCGCCCTACCAGCGCGTCGATGCGCGCGCGCGTGCGCGCCCTGGGCACGCCCTGCACGGCGGCGAGGAACTCCAGGTTCTCGCGCACCGTCAGGTCCTCGAACAGCGAGAACTTCTGGGTCATGTAGCCGATCCGCCGGCGCAGCGCCTCGGCCTGCTCCGGGATGCGCAGGCCCAGCACCTCGATGTCGCCCGCGCTCGGTGCGAGCAGCCCGCACAGCATGCGGATGGTCGTGGTCTTGCCCGAACCGTTCGGGCCGAGGAAGCCGTAGACGCTGGCGCGCGGCACGTCGAGGTCGACGCGGTCGACCGCCACCAGCGGGCCGAAGCGGCGGGTCAGCCCGCGCGCGACGATCGCCGCGTCGCTCATCGGCCGAGGTCGACCCGCACCGGCAGCCCCGCCGGCAGGTCGCGCGCCTGCCCGGGCGGCAGCGCGACTTCGGCAAGGTACATGAGCCGTGCCGCGTCGTCCCCGGTGAGCGCGTAGTAGGGCGTGAAGGCCGGCTCGCTGCGGACCATGCGCACCCGCCCCTGCAGCACGCCGTCGCGGCCGTCGACGTGCACGCGCACCGCGTCGCCGACGCGCACCCGCGCGCGCAGCGGCTCCGGCACGTAGATGCGCGCGTAGGGCGCATCGCCGACCAGCAGGATTGCCAGCGGCGCGCCGAGCGGCGCCTGGTCGCCCAGCCGGTAGGGCAGGCTGTCGACGCGCGCGTCGCGCGGCGCCACCAGCGCCAGCTTGCGCAGCGTCTCCCGTTGCGCGGCCGCCTGCGCCTGCGCCGCCCGCAGCGCGGCCTCGCCCTGCGCGAGCTCCTCCGCGCGCGTGCCGTGCTCGAGCTCGAGCAGCGCGGCCTGCGCCGCGCGCGCCTGTGCCTGCGCGTTGCCCGCCGCGGCGCGCGCGCGATCGACCTCCGCCGCCGCCACCAGGCGCTGCCGCCCGAGCGGCTGCACCCGCGCGTAGTAGGCCTGCGCGTCGCGCGCCTGCGCCTGCGCCGCCGCCAGCTGCGCGCGCGCCTGCGCGATCGCCTCGCGGCGCGGCCCGGCCTGCAGCTCCGACAGCGCCGCGCGCTGGCGTTCCGCCTCGGCCTGCGCGGCCTCCGCCGCGGCCTGGGTGCGCACGGCTTCCAGCCGCAGCACCGGCTGCCCGGCGCGCACGCGCTCGCCTTCGCGCGCCTCGATCGCAACGATCCGCTCGGCGGCCGGCGCCGGCAGGGTGATGCGGTCGTACTCCAGCGTGCCGAGGGCCTGCGGCGGCGCCTCGCGGCAGGCGGCCACGGCCAGCGTCGCCAACAGCAGCATCCGGGTCCTGGGCCGCATGGTCTCTCCGCCGCAAGGCCGCCGTCGGCGGCGCCTGCCCCCCATGGTAACGAGCGCGGGCATTGATGCGGCCGTCATGCGGCCCCATCACACTGGGCCCGCCCCCGGCGCTTTGCGTCCCGCACGGCGCCGGCGCAAGCTGGCCGCCCCGCGCCCTCCCCCAAGCACGCCTGCGATGCCTGCACGCCACAGTTCGGAATTCGCGCTCGAGCCGGCCGACGCCGAGCGCCTCGCCAACCTCACCGGCGCCTTCGACGGCCACCTGCGCATGATCGAGCTGCGCGCGGGCGTGGAGATCGCCAACCGCGGCAACGTCTTCCGCATCAGCGGCCCCGAGGCCGCGGTCGACGGCGCGGAGAAGCTGCTGCGCCAGCTGTGGGCCGACACCGGGGACGGCACCCTCACCGACGCGGAAATCCACCTGCGCCTGGCCGAGGCGCAGGCCGACCGGCTCGCGGCCGAGGACGTGGAGCCGCAGGAAGTCACCATCCGGGTCAAGCGCGGCACCATCCGCGGCCGCGGCGGCAACCAGGCGAAATACCTGCACGCGATCGCCACCCACGACATCAACTTCGGCATCGGCCCGGCCGGCACCGGCAAGACCTTCCTCGCGGTGGCGAGCGCGGTCGAGGCGCTGAACGAATCGCGCGTGCAGCGGCTGGTGCTGGTGCGACCGGCGGTCGAGGCCGGCGAGAAGCTCGGCTTCCTGCCGGGCGACCTCTCGCAGAAGGTGGATCCCTACCTGCGCCCGCTGTACGACGCCCTCTACGAGATGCTCGGCGTGGAGAAGGTGGTCAAGCTGCTGGAGAAGAACGTCATCGAGATCGCGCCGCTCGCCTACATGCGCGGACGCACCCTCAACGATGCCTACGTGATCCTCGACGAGGCGCAGAACACCACCATCGAGCAGATGAAGATGTTCCTCACCCGGATCGGCTTCGGTTCGACCGCCGTGGTGACCGGCGACCTCACCCAGATCGACCTGCCGCGCCACCAGAAGTCCGGCCTGAAGGACGCGCTGGAGGTGCTGCACGGCGTGGACGGCATCAGCTTCACCTTCTTCGAGGCGAAGGACGTGGTGCGCCATCCGCTGGTGGCGCGCATCGTCAACGCCTACGATGCGCGCGACGCCCAGAACGCCTCCACCGGCCCGGCCTGAAGGATCCGCGATGACCAAGGGACCCGTCCGACTCGACGTCTCGGTCGGCTACGCCGTGCCGCGCGCCGGGATCCCGGCCGCGGTGAGTTTCCGCCGCTGGGTGGCGGCCGCGCTCGACGGGCGCATCCGCGAAGCCGACCTCGCCATCCGCATCGTCGGCGCGCGCGAGGGCCGCGCGCTCAACCGCCACTACCGCGGCAAGGACTACGCCACCAACGTGCTGAGCTTCGCGGCGGACCTGGCCGAGGGCGTCAAGCTGCCGAAGGGGGTGAAGATGCCCCTGCTCGGCGACCTCGTGCTGTGCGCCCCGGTCGTCGCCCGCGAGGCGAAGGAACAACGCAAGCCGCTGGCCGCCCACTACGCGCACCTGACCGTGCATGGGACCCTGCACCTGCTCGGCTGGGACCACGAGGATGCGCGCGAGGCCGAGTGCATGGAGCAGCTCGAGCGCGGGATCCTCGCGGGCCTCGGCATCGCGGACCCCTACTGAGCCCGTCGGACGATCCGCTGCGCGCCGCGCGTCAGGCGAGCGCGGCGTCCGTGCGGTCTTCCGCCTCCAGCTGGCAACAGGCGCCCGGGGCAGGCAGGGCGTCGGTCGCCAGCCGCCCGGCGCGGGAGCTCCTTTCCTCCACGATGCACCCGCCCTGCAGCACCAGCACGCGATCCGCGCTGGCGATGGTCTCCGGGCGGTGCGCAACGATGACCTTGGTCAACGCGAGGTTGCGGACGGCGTCGTTGACCGCGCGCTCGCGGTCCACGTCCAGGTGGCTGGTCGCTTCGTCGAGGAACAGGATCCTGGGGTTGCGGTACAGCGCCCGGGCGAGGATCACCCGTTGCTTCTGCCCGCCCGAGAGCGCGCTGCCCATGTCGCCGATCAGGCTGTGGTAGCCCATCGGCATGGCGGCGACCTCGTCGTGCACCGCCGCCAGGCGGGCGGCCGCCTCCACTTTCGCCGGGTCCGCGTGGAAATCGAAGAACGCGATGTTGTCGGCGATGCTGCCGGTGAACAACTGGTCGTCCTGCATCACCACGCCGACCACCGAGCGCAGGTTGCGCGGCCCGAGCTTGTGCAGCTCACAGCCCGCGACGCGGATCTCGCCTCCGGTCGGTTGCAGCAGGCCAAGCAGCAGCTTGAGCAGGGTGGTCTTGCCGCAGCCGGAGGCCCCGACGATGGCGACCGATTCGCCGGGCGAGATCGAAAAGCTGCAGTCCTTCAGCACCCACGGCTCGCCGTCGGCGTACCGGAACGACAGGCTGTCCACCTCGATGCGGATGTCGTGGGGCAACGGCTGCTCGGGCTTGCCGAAGCCTTCCTCCGGCTCGCTCAGGACGATGTCGGCCAGCCGCTCGCCGTGCAGGCGCAGCATGCGGAATTCGAGCCATTTGTCGATCAGGCTGGCGGTGCGCTCGGCGAACTGGTCCTTGTAGGCGAGGTAGGCGATGAGCATGCCCACCGAGAACACGTTGTCCAGCGCGAGGATCGCGCCCATCCAGATCACCGCGATGCGCTCGATGCCGAAGATGAGCTGGCTGGCGCCGTTGAAGCCCAGCCTGAGCCAGCCAAGCCGCATGTCCTGGTCGGCGGTGATCCCGGCGAGGTTGCTGAACGTGGCCAGGCGCTGCGATTCCTCGCCGACGATCTTCAGGCTCTGGATGCCCTGCAGCGATTCGAGCAGGAAACTCTGTTGCCTGGCGCCCGCCACCAGTTGCTGCTCGGTGTGGTCGCGCACCGGCGCGTAGGCGAACGTGCGCACCACCGAGTAGGCGAGGACCGCCAGCAGCGTGAGGCAGGCGAGCCGCCAGTTGTAGACCAGCATGAAGCCCAGCGTCACCAGCGCCATCAGGCCATCGATCATCGCCTCCACGAAGCTGGTCGTGAGCGTGCGCTGGATGGTCTGCACCGAGCCGATCCGGGACACGATGTCGCCCAGGTGCCGCTTCTCGAAGAACTCCAGCGGCAACTTCAGCAGGTGGGCGAAGACGTTCACCGTCCATTGCGTGCCGAGCCGCGATGCGAGGTAGACCACCGACCAGCCGCGCAGGGCGCCGACGGCGCTGCCCAGCACCAGCACGAGCGCGAAACCGAGTCCGAGCACCGCCAGCAGGTCGCGGTCGCCGGACACCAGCACCTGGTCGACCACCCACTGGATGAAGAACGGCGCGAGGATGACGAAGCCCTGCAGGGCCAGCGACAGCAACAGGATCTGCAAGAGCGCCCTGCGCAACCCCCGCACGGGCCCGACCAGCTGGCGCGCCGTGACGGCGGGCGCAACCGCGCGCGGCCTGAAGTCCGCATTCGGTTCCAGCTCCAGCGCCACCCCGGTGAAATGCCGCGAGGCCTCTTCGAACGAGAGCCTGCGTTCGCCCCGCGCGGGATCGACGATGGTGAGCTTCGACCTGCCGACCTTGGTCAGGACCACGAAGTGGTCCATGTTCCAGTGCAGGATGCACGGCAGCTTGAGCCTGTGGATCGCCTCGAGACCCAGGCTCAACGGCCTGCCGGACAGGCCCAGCGCCGTCGCGATCTCGATCAGCCGCTTGAGCGTCGCGCCCTTCATCGACAGCGGGAAGCGGCGCCGGGCTTCCCTGAGGTCGAGCTGCAGGCCATGGTGGTTGGCGACCAGCGCAATGGCGGCCAGGCCGCATTCGGCGGCCTCCGACTGTTGGAACCGACTCGTCATGGCACTTCCAGTGCGCCGCGCAGCTGGCGGCCGTCCGCGGTCACCGCCACGATGCGGTACTGCCCGGGCTTCAGGTACAGGGCGTGCCGGCCGGCCACTCCGGTGACGATCCGGTCGGCCGGGACCGCCGACTCGGGTTCGTCGCGGTAATAGGCCGAGACGAGGCACCGGGCGCCGTCGCCGCACCCCGCGAGGACGGGGATGGCGGCGACTCGGGCCTTGCCCAGCGTCAACCAGTCCCGGGCAGCGGTGCTGCCTGCCGGCGCGGGACGGTCGATGATGGTGGCGTCGACGGCACCCGGCCTGGACGACCACGCCGAGCCATCGCCGCGGACGAGCACGAAGGGCCCGCCGGCCGCGCGGCCCCCCGGGTGGCCACGGGACCGGCAGCCCCGGAGCCCGGCGACCTGGTCGAGCGACAGCAGCTTCGCCCCGGTCGCGCGGGACAGCTGGTCCGCCATCCAGCCATCGGTCTTCCAGACGTGGGAATAGCCCGCCAGGACCACGACCTTCGCGGAAGGCTGCGCATCGAGCAGATGCGCCAGCGCCCTGGCCTGCCCGGCCTCTCGCTCGTCCCTGCTCCGCCACTGCGGCGCTTCGTACGCAACGAGGGTGAATCCCAGCGAGAGCGCTTCCCTGACGATCTCGCCGTACACCGGCTCGCGCAGGTAGTAACCGCCCGCGTTGTCGTCGAGGGGAAATCCGCGCCGCTGCAGGGCGCCATCGGCGAGGACCTTGCCCCCATCGGCGGCGTCCGCGCCGCCGGGGGCCGGCGCGAGGGCCTCGAGCGCCAGGTGGTCGAAACCGGCGTTGCGCAGGATCGGGAGGAGCCGGTAGGCGAGCGCGCGCGAGCGGATGATCGAGTGCGATTCGTTCAGCAGGACCACCCGCGCCCCGGGCGCCGCGCGCGCGACGAAGGCGTCCACGGGCTCGGCGTCCACGCCCGCGGCCGGGCAGTCCAGCGGCAGGCCACCGGCCGGGAATGCGTCTTGGAAATGCGCCTCCGCGGCTGCATACCGCCCCACCTGCGCGTCGGCCATGGACATCAATTGCGCCGCCTGCAGCCGCGCGGGACCGAACAGCCGGTCATAGCGACGCGCGAGCTGCAGATAGCGCGGCAGGAGCTCCGATGCGGTGCGCGCATCCATGAAGCCGTCGTAGGCCGAGCGGAACGCGGCGCCGTCGGCCGGCGCCGGCGCGGCAGGGAATGCGGGGCCGGCCACGCAGGCAGCGGCCAGGGCCAGGCCCGGCAGGACCGCGCGCAGTCCGCGGGCGGCGCGGCGCCGCCATGCGGGTCGCCCGCCGCGGCCGGCCGGGCGCGCGAGGTCCATGGCGGCCTGCCGATCGGCAGCGCGCGTCATGCCGCCTCGGGTTCCGCGCAGGCCTCGGGCTCGGCGCAGAGCGCATCGAGCCGCTTGCAGAAGGCGTCGGCGAACGCGGCGGTGATGTCGCCCGACACCAGGTCGTCCAGCCAGCCCCACGCCCCGTCCTGGTTGCATTCCAGGAACCACGTCGTGCCGGCGCGATCGACGATCAGGTCCACGCTGCCGGTGAAGAACCCGATCTTGCGCATGAAGGCCCGCAGCTTGTCCTCTTCGCGCGCCGCCAGGCGGCAGGGGGTGAAATCGATGAGCTGCATGCCCTTGCGCCAGTCCACTTCGGACGACTTCATGGCCTGCGAGTCGATGCGGAAGGCGTGCAGGTGCTCGCCGACGATGAGGACGCGCAGCTCGTGGTCCTTGGCGATCTCTTCCTGGAAGAAGTGCGGGCAGTAGGCGATTTCCGCTTCCGACGCAGCATCCAGGTCGTCGGCGGCGATGCGCATGGTCATGACGTTGTAGGGGATGTACTCGCCCTCGCCCGCCGGCTTCACCTTGCCGCCGGACAGGGACTTGAGGATCACCCCCGCGGCGTCGCGGTGGAAGGCCAGGGCATGCCCGCGATCGTTGGTCACCAGCGTCCACGGCACCCGGAACCCCACGCTCGCCGCAAGCGTCTGCTGGTAGGGCTTGATCATGCACCGCTTGGCGGCCAGCGAATTCACCGTGCGATCGCCGTACAGGCCGGAGAGCAGCGTGTACAGCGCGCGCCACTCCTGGGCGGCGAAGCCGGTGGAGGATTCGTCCTCTCCGCGCACGTACAGCTCCGTGCCCGGCAGGATCTTGTTCCGGTCCCACACCAGGATGTCCTTCGGCAGCCACCTGCCGTTGACCTTGATCCGTGGCGTGCCGGACTGGTCGACGAGCACCGAGAACCGCGTGTCGTCGTGGTAGTCGAAGACGAAGACTTCGATTCCCCTGCGTTCCATCTCCGCGCCGACGCGGAGCACGTGGGGGTCACTGCGGGTGCCAAGGATTACCAGCGCGCGGCCGTCTCGATTCATTTGCGTGTCATTCCCGGTGTGCACAGGTGTCGGGGAAGGCGAGCCTTCCCCGACCGGATGGAACGGATCAGCCTTCGTCCTGGCCGTCGTCGCCGCCGTCGCCGTTGGGGGTCACGGTGACGGTGTTGAGCTTGGTGGTCTTCCTGCGGGCGGCGGCCATGCCGCCGGCAACCGCCTGCAGCTCTTCATCGCGCAGTTCGCGCAGGGCCGAGTAATCCTTGTCGTGCTGCTTGAGAACGAACGGCTTCATGGGTTTCCTTTCTTCTTCGTTGGCGGCGCAGCACTCCTGCGCCAGAGACCGGGACACACCCG
>JBQCFN010000299.1:0-6674 GCA_051959035.1 Lysobacteraceae bacterium
TGGCGCCACACTCGCCGCACGGGACGCGCGGGCTGGCGCACCGGCTTGCGCCCACGGGTTGGCCGCGGTGTCGGGGCCGCGCGGGTGGTGGGGGCCGTGCATGGGGGGCCTGGCGCTGCGGGCGCTCGCGGCGCCGCCCGCGCCGATGCGCGCGGTGTGGGTGTGGGAACCGGACGCCTACGCGATGGTGGAATCGCCCGCGGAGGCCGCGCGCGCGTTCGATTTCCTGCGCGCGCACCACGTCGACACGCTCTACCTCTACGCCGACGCCTACGGTGGCCGCAACCTGCTGGTCGATGCGCCGGCGGACTACCGGCGCTTCATCGCCCGCGCCCACGGCGGCGGCTTCCGCGTGTACGCGCTGCTCGGCTCGGCCTACCTGCACACCGAGGAATACGTGCGCCCCGGGCGCCGCGCCGACGCGGTCGCGATGCTGCAGCGGGTGCTCGACTACAACGCGGCGGCGCCGGCCGGCGCCCGCTTCGACGGCGTCAACTACGACATCGAGCCGCACCTGCTCGACGACTGGAGCGGGCATCGCGCCGACCTGCTGCAGGGCTTCGTCGACATGACCCGCGCCTTCGCCGACGCGCGCGCGGCGGCGGGGCAGGCGCTGCCGATCGGCCCGGCGATGCCGTTCTGGTGGGACGGGATCACCCTGCCGGCCGACGGCGGCGCGCGGCCGGTGAGCGAGCTGGTCGCCGACCTCACCGACTACGTCGCGCTGATGGACTACCGCAACCACGCCGACGGCGGCGACGGCATCGTCTCGCACGCCGAGGACGAGATGCGCTACGCCGCGCGCACCGGCAAGCGCGTGGTGGTGGGGCTCGAACTCACCCCGGGCGAGCCGGCCAAGATCACCTTCGACGGCCTGCGCGAGGCCGACCTCGCCCGCGAGATGGCCGCCACCGAACGCGCGTTCGCCGGCAGCCCGGCGTTCGCCGGATTCGCCCTGCACCACTACCGCGGCTACGTGCGCTGGGTCGACGGGCAGGGCGAGGCAGCCCTGCCCGCGCGGCAGCCAGCGGCGAACGCCCCGTAGCCGGGCGCCCGCCGCGCGGGGCTCAGCGCAGCGCGGCGCCGCCCAGCTTCCAGGTGAACTGCAGGTAGTAGCTGCGGCCCACGCTGTCGAACCACGAGGTGTCGTAGTAGGGGTAGTTGCCCCAGGTCGCGTCCCGCGGCGGCATCTGGTCGAACAGGTTGTCGACCGTCAGCGACACCCGCAGGTGGTCGGTGACGTCGTAGCGCGCGCCGGCGTTGAAGCGCCAGGTCGGATGCGTCCACGCGTCGTTGTCGTAATTGGCGACCCGGCCCAGGTACGTGCCGAACAGGCTGGCGGCCCACGCGCCCTTCTCCCAGTTCGCGCCGAGGTTGCCCTTGGCGCGCGGCAGGGTGGTGTCGCTGAAGCTCACGTCCAGCATGTCCTCGACCGGATCGCCCGGGTACTGCTGGCGGGTATGGCGGCGCGCCCAGGTGTAGCTGCCGTTGAAGCGGAAATCGCCGATGCGGGTGGGCAGGCGGTAGTTGGCGGTCACGTCGATGCCCGAGGCCTGTTCGCTGGCGATGTTGATCGGGCTGAAGTGCACGCTGGAGATGTCGCCGTTGTCGTCGCGGATTACCCGCGCCAGCGCGTCGATGCAGGTCGGCGAGTTGATGTCCACCGGCACGCCGGTGTCGGTCATGCCCAGGCGGCAGTCGGCTTCCTCGATGCGCAGGCGCTCGCGGTCCTGGCTCTGCACCTGGTTCATCACGCGGATGCGGTAGTAGTCGACCGCGAGGTCGAAGTTGCCGGTCGGCGACCACACGAAGCCCGCGGTGAACGACCGGCTGGTCTCCACGTCCAGCTGCATGTTGCCGTTGTAGACGTCGAAGGTGCTGACGTCCCAGCTGCCGTCGTCGTAGCAGTCGCCGTTGCTCATGCCCGGCGCGTCGGTGCGGCAGTGGTAGTAGTCGGTGGCGAAGCGCGTGCGGTAGTAGTCGTTGCCGGCGAACAGGTAGTGCATGTCCGGCGCGCGGAAGCCGGTGCCGTACGAGCCCCGCACCAGCAGGGTGTCGTGCGGCCGCCATTCCATGCCCAGGCTGTAGGTGAACTTGCCCGGGTTGCTGTCGCCGTACTGGTAGCGGTCGTAGCGGCCGGCCAGGCTCGCCTGCAGGCTGGACAGCAGCGGCACGCGCAGCTCGCCGGCCGCGCCCCAGTGGTCGCGACTGCCGTGGCCGTCGCCGTAGCGCGGGCCGTAGTAGGCGTCGTCGGTCAGCGCGAGCGGATCGGGATTCAGCCGGTAGGACTGGCTGCCGTACTCGAGCGCGCCGGCGAAGCCGACGTCGCCGGCGGGCAGCGAGAACAGGCTGGCGTTGTCGGCGGTGAAGCTGAGGTTGTCGTTGCGCGACACCGGGTGCCAGGTCGACATCGCCGCGAAGGACGCGAACTCGGCGGGCGTCAGCGGGGTGAACAGGCGGGTGGGGTCGGCGTCGTAGATGGCATAGCCGTCGTCGTCGTAGCCGAGCAGGTCGCCGAGGAAGAACTGGTTGGCGGCCGCGGCGCGGATGCGCGGCATCTTCACCTCGGCCTTGTACTCGGAATGGTTGTAGGCGGTTTCCCAGTTCCAGCCCTGGCCGAAGGAGCCGTTGAGGCCGGTGGTGAGCGCGAGCGTCTTCTGCACCGTGCTGTTCATGCGGTGCTCGAGGCCGCCGACCTCCTCGGGCGTGAACTGCCGCGACCAGACCTCGTAGTGCCCGGTGGCGGCGTTGAAGAACATCGGGTTGCGGTAGTTGTCGGTCGAGAGCGGGTCGTGGAACTCCCAGCCCATGTGGTCGCTGGCCACGTCGTTGCCGTTGGTGCCGGTCAGCAGCCGCACCGTCTGCTGCCCGAGCTGGAGGTCGGCGAACCAGGCCAGTGCATCGGAGAAGCGGTATTCGAACGACCCGTAGGCGTTGAAGCCGCGCCGCTCGTTCTGGATCGTGCGGTAGGCGATGGCGCGCTCGCTGCCGCAGTAGGGCTCGCCGAAGCGGTCATCGGCCAGCACCGTGGTGCCGCCGTTGAGGCCCGCCAGCGCCGCGCAGTCGTCGGGCGGGGCGAGGTTGGCGTCGTCGTCCCAGTCGTACACCTGGGCGATCAGGCGCGGCAGGCGGCGGCGCTCGGTCGGCGCGTCGAGGGTGGAATCCTGCACGCCGCGCTCGGTGCCCCACAGCGGGCGCCGGTCGATCAGCTCCAGCCCGACGATGCCGCTGAAGGCATCGCGGTCGAAGCCGGTGGTCAGCGCGAGGTCGTGCGATTCGCCGCCGCCGTGCTGGGTGCCACCGTAGCGGTAGTCGATGGTGGTGCCGTCGGCGGACTTTTTCAGGATGAAGTTGATCACGCCGGCCATCGCGTCCGAGCCGTACACGGCCGAGGCGCTGCCGGTCAGCACCTCGATGCGGTCGATCATCGCCAGCGGGATGTTGCCGACGTCGGTGAAGTTGCTGCGGCTGTTGAGCGGCAGCGGGAAGTCGGCGATGCGGCGGCCGTTGACCAGCACCAGGGTGTGGTTGGGCCCGAGGCCGCGCAGGTCGACCGCCTGCGCGCCGGGAGTGGACTGGGCGCTGGTGGTGTTCTGCTGGCCCTGCACGCTGCCGCTGTTCTGGCTGAGCGAACGCAGCACCTCGGGCACGGTGGTGAGGCCCGATGCCTGGATCTGCGCCGAGGTGACGATGGTGATCGGCGCCGGCCCTTCCACCTGCGCGCGCGGGATGCGCGAACCGGTGACCTGCACCGCTTCCAGGGTGGCCGGCGCCTCGTCGCCGCCCGCCTGGGCGGGCGCGGCCTGCGCGGGCGCGCGTGCCGGCGCGGCGGGCGCGGCGGGCGCGGCGGGGACGATCAGCACCGCACCGGAAGCGTCGCGCTGGGCGCGGAAGCCGCTGCCCTGGAGCAGCACGTCGAGCGCTCGCGCATCCGCCGGCGCATGCAGGCCGCCGCTGCGGGCACCGCGCAGCTGGTCGGCGCGGTAGACCAGCTGGGTGCCGGTCTGGCGCGCGTAGGCATCCAGCGCGCTGGCGAGGTCGCCGGCGGGAATGTCGAGGCGGGAAGCGGTCTGCGCCTGCGCCGCGAGGGCGGCGGAGCAGGCCAGCGACAGCAGCAGGACGCGGAGCGGGCGTGACGGCTTCATTGCAAGGTTCCCCAGGGCGCCCGGGCGGGGCGCCGTCAAGGCTGGTGGACGAACGACCGTGGCAAATCCCCCGCGCGTCGCATGCGGATGGCCGGGCTGCCGCGGTCGGTGCGGCGGGCGCGGCCCGGACGCGATCCGGTGGCGTGGGCGCGCGGCGCCGTCGGGCCGGGCCGCGTGCAGCGCCTGTCGCAGGCGCTGGCGGGCGTCAGCGCGAATGCAGCACGATGCGCCCGGGCTCCACTTCGGCGCGCACCGGGAAGCCGGCTTCCAGCAGGCGCACGAAGCCATCCTCGTTGTCCCAGCGGAAGCTGCCGCCGATCCGCAGCGCGCCCGCCGCGGCGTCGGCCACCACCAGCTTGCGCGCGTTGTAGCGGTTGAATTCGTCGGCCACTTCCGACAGCGGCGCATCGCGGAAGGCCAGCAGGCCGTTGCGCCAGTCCAGCAGGCGTTGCGCGTCCGCCAGCGGCAGGCTGCGCACGAGCAGGCCGTTGCCGCGCACCAGTGCCACGCTGCCGGCCGGCAGCAGCACCGAGGGCGTGACGACGGCGCCCGTGCGCGGGACGTCCAGCCGCACGGTGCCTTCGGTCACCACCACCCGCAGCCCGGCGGGATCACGCCGCACCGAAAAGCGCGTGCCGACCGCCACCGCGCGATAGCCCTTCGCGCCGACCGTGAACGGCCGGCCGGGGTCCTTGGCGACCTCGAAGATCGCCTCGCCCGCGACCAGCGCGACGTCGCGCTGGCCGCGCGTGAGCCGCACCTCGACCGCGCTGGCGCTGGCGAGCGTGGCGCGGGATCCGTCCGCCAGCTGCACGGTGCGCACTTCGCCCAGCGCGGTGCGGTAGGCGGCGGCATCGACCTGCGCATGGCTTCGCCAGCCCCACGACGCCGCCAGCGCGCAGCCGGCCACCACCACCGCGGCGATCGCGCGCAGGGACCAGCGGCGCGCGCCGTTGCGCGCCGGCGGACGCTGCGCCAGCGCCTCCAGCATCTGCTCGCGCCGGCTGGCCGGCGGCGCCTGCCACTGCCCGCGCGGCGGCGGTCCGCCGGCGGGCCAGCCGGCGCCGAGCGCGCGCAGCCGCCCGCCCTCCTGCCACACCGCCTGCAGGCGCAGGAAGGCGACCCGGTGGGCGGTGTCGGCGCCGAGCCAGCGCTGCAGCGCCGCCTCGTCGGCGTCCGTCCAGCGGCCGCCGTCCCGGCGCGCCAGCCAGGCCGCCGCGGCCTGCTCGATGGCGTGGGCCCCTGGCATGGCTAGTCCGCCCGCCGCCGCGCGTCGCCGGGGCGGGCTTGCGCACCCGCCGGCGCATCGGCGTCGCCGGCCAGCAGCGCGTCGGCGAGCAGGCGCATGCCCTTGGCGATGTGCTTTTCCACGGTCTTCTCGCTGATGCCCAGCCGCGATGCCACGTCCCGTTGCGACAATTCCTCCACCCGCCGCAGCCAGACCACTTCGCGGCAGCGGTCCGGCAACCGGTCGAAGGCGTCGGCCAGGCGGCGCAGCGCCTGCCGGCCGCCGCACCAGCGCTCCGGGCTCACCTCGTCCACCAAGACGTCCGACGGCGGGAAATCACCCATCGGCTCGATCGACACCACCTTGCCGCGGCGCAGGCGGTCGGTCATCAGGTGGCGCGCGCTGGCGAACAGGAAGGCCCGGGGCTGCGCGGGCAGCGCCTTCGCGGCGGCTTCGTAGATGCGCGCGTAGAGCTCCTGGCGCAGGTCCGTGAGCTCGTCGCGGTGCGGCCAGTGGCGCCGCAGGAAGCGCATCAGCGCGTCCTCGTGGACGAGGATTTCCTGGACGAACCAGCCGTCGAGCGCGCTCCGCATCGGCCTACGATAGCGAAAGCGGCGCCTGCCGACGGGGGAAAGCGCGCGTTCGTTCGTCCAATGGCATATCGCCAACGAGGGGAACCGTGATGATGCGACGCGCCGGGTCGATGCTGCTGGTGGCACTGCTGGCGACGCTGCCGTCGCTTTCCGCGCGGGCGGCGGAGGTCGGCCACTACGTGCTCGGCGACACCGCGGCGAAGACGCCGGGCAAGGTGCAGCCGGGCCTGCTGCTGATGGGCGGCGGCGACCACAACATGGACGCGATGCACTGGTTCATGCGCCACGCCGGCAACGGCCACGTCGTGGTGCTGCGCGCCTCGCAGGGAGGCGAGATCGGCGAGGAGTTCTACCGCGAGGTCGGCGGCATCGCCTCGGTGGAAACCTTCGTGTTCCATGATCGCGAGGCGGCCAGCGACCCGGCGATCGTCAGGGCGTTGCGGCGCGCGGACGGCATCTTCATCGGCGGCGGCGACCAGTCGCGCTACGTGCGCTACTGGCGCGGCACGCCGGTGGCGGCGGCGCTGGACGCGCACGTGCGCGCCGGCAAGCCGCTGGGCGGCACCCGCGCCGGCCTGGCGATGCTCGGCGATTACCTGTACGGCGCGATGGACGGCGGCAGCCAGACCAGCCCGGCCGCGCTGGGCGACCCGCTGGGCGACGGCAACACGATGGAGACCGATTTCCTCCATCTCGCCCTGCTCCAAG
>JBQCFN010000300.1:0-2891 GCA_051959035.1 Lysobacteraceae bacterium
AGCGCGCCCAGCGTGCACTGGTACGAGCTGAGCCCGCGCGGCTTCCGCCTGCAGCGCACGCCGCTCGACGTGTCCGGCCCGTTGCGCGAGCACCGCGAGCGCTCGCATGCGGCGTGGGTGTTCACCTCGGCGACGCTGTCGGTCGCCGGCGGCTTCGACCACGTTGCCGAGCGCCTCGGCCTGCTCGAGCCGGCCACCCTGCTGCAGCCGAGTCCGTTCGACTGGCAGGCGCAGGCGCTGTGCTACCTGCCGCCGCGCCTGCCCGAACCGATGTCGCGCGACTACACCGCGGCGCTGGTCGACGCCCTGCGGCCGGTGCTGGAAGCCTCCGGCGGCCGCGCCTTCGTGCTGTTCGCCTCGCACCGCGCGCTGCGCGAGGCGGCAGAGTTGCGGCGGGGCGGCCCGTGGCCGCTGTTCGTGCAGGGCGAGGCGCCGCGGCAGGCGTTGCTGCAGCGCTTCCGTGAATCGGGCAACGGCGTCCTGCTGGGCGCGGCGAGCTTCCGCGAGGGCGTCGACGTGGTCGGCGAAGCGCTGAGCGTCGTCGTGATCGACAAGCTGCCGTTCGCCGCGCCCGACGATCCGGTGTTCGAGGCGCGCCTGGACGCGGTGCGCCGGCGCGGCGGCAATCCGTTCCGCGACGAGCAGCTGCCGCAGGCGGTGATCGCGCTCAAGCAGGGCGTGGGCCGGCTGATCCGCAGCGAGACCGACCGCGGCGTGCTGGTGCTGTGCGACCCGCGCCTGAGCGGCAAGGGTTACGGCAGGGTCTTCCTCGATTCGCTGCCGCCGGTGCCGCTCACCCGCCGCATCGACGATGTGCAGGCCTTCTTTGCGGCAGAATCGCCGCTTCCTCCGCCCGGAGAATGCTGATGGACGAGTCCAGGCCGCGCGTGCACGGCATCGGCGGCGTGTTCTTCAAGGCGCGCGACCCGGCCGCGCTCGCCGCATGGTACGCGCGCCACCTCGGCTTTCCGGTGAGCGAGTGGGGCGGCGCCCAGTTCGACTGGCGCCGCGCCGACGACGGTCGGGAGGCGGGCACGGCGTGGGCACCATTCCCCGAGGACACCGGCTACTTCGCCCCCGGCGAGAAGCCTTACATGCTCAACCTGCGGGTCGACGACCTCGACGGCCTGCTGCAGGCGCTGCGCGCCGAGGGCTGCCAGGTGCTCGACCGCCGCGAGGACGGCGAGCTCGGCGCGTTCGGCTACGTGGTCGATCCGGAAGGCACCCTGCTGGAGTTGTGGCAGCCGCCGCAAGCGCCCGCCGAATGAGGCTGCTCGCGTTCGAGACCGCCACCGAGGCCTGCTCGGTCGCGCTGTGGCTGGATGGCGAGGTGCGCGAGCGCTTCGAGGTCGCGCCGCGCCGGCACGCGGAACTCGCCCTGCCTTGGGCGGAGGCGCTGCTGGCGGAGGCGGGCATCGCCAAGGCCCAGCTCGACGCGGTCGCGGTCGGCCGCGGCCCGGGCGCGTTCACCGGCGTGCGGCTGGCGATCGCGCTGGGGCAGGGCATCGCGCTCGGGCTCGACCGCCCGCTGCTGCCGGTGTCCACGCTGGCCGCGCTCGCCGCCGATGCGCCGGGCGAGCGCGTCCTCGCCGCGATCGACGCGCGCATGGGCGAGGTCTACCTCGGCGCGTTCGCGCGCGAAGGCGACGCGCTGCGGGCGCTGGCGCCGGAAGCCGTGCTCGCCCCGCAGTCGGCGCCGCTGCCCGAAGGCACGGGCTGGACGGCGGTCGGCACCGGCTTCGCCGCCGCGCAGGACGCGCTGCAGGCGCGCCTGCAGGGCCGGCTCGGGCAGGTGGACGCCGCCGCGCTGCCGCGCGCGGCAGCGGTCGCGCGCCTCGGCGCCGCCGCCTTCGCCCGCGGCGAGGGCCTGCCGCCCGAGCGCGTGGAACCGGCCTACCTGCGCGACAACGTCGCCCTCACCCTCGCCGAGCAGCAGGCGCTGCGCGCGTCCCGGGCGCCCTGAGCGCCGCGGTTACTGGTCGTCGCGCAGGGTGCCGCCGGGCAGGAACTGCCAGGTGCGCACGACGTCGAGGATGTCCGGGTCTTCGGCCGTCTTCGGCAGCGGCGGGTAGGGCTCGGCCAGGCGGGCGATCCGCAGCGCGGCTTCGTCCAGCAGCGGGATGTGGCTGGACTGCACGATGTCCGCGCGCTCGACCGAGCCGTCGCGGCGGATGCCGACGTTGATGACGACCACGCCGCCGATGTGGCGCCGGCGCGCCTCGTCGGGATAGTTGAGGTTGCCGACCCGCTCGGCTCGGTCGACCCACGCGCGCAGGTAGGCCGCCCAGGCGTATTCCTTCGTGCTGGCCGAGACGAACTTGCGCGTCGGGCGCTTGGCGTAGCGCTCCGAGCGCAGGTGGATCTCGGCGGCCAGGCGCGCCATCGCCATGTCGCGGTCGATGCGCTGGCGGCCGGGCGGCAGCGGTTCCATCTCCGCCTGCGGGGTGGCCCGCGGCTGCGGGGTCGCCGCCGGGCCGGCGGTGCTGGTGACCACCCGCGCTTCCGGCGGTGGCTGCGGGGCGGGCGCCTGCGCGCGCAGCTCGCGCGGGGCGATGCCTTCGTCGGGCTTGGCCACCAGGCCGGGCTGGGTATCACGCGGCCGCCGCGCCTTGTCGCTTTCGCCGCCGCCCTGGTTGTTGGCCTGGGCGAGGAAGTCGGCCTGCTTCGGCGTGAGCGGCGTGCTGGTCTGGGTGAGGATCACGTCCAGCGTCGGCATCACCGGCGCGGCGTCCTGCAGCACGAAGCCGACCCCGAGCAGCAGCAGGCCGTGCAGCAGCACCGACAGCACCAGCGTGGCGCTCAGGCGCTCGCTGTCGCCGATCTGCGGACGGGGGGCGGCGAGGACGGCGCTCATGCGCGCAGTGTTCCGGCTGCGCGGCGGCGGTGACGGG
>JBQCFN010000301.1:0-3001 GCA_051959035.1 Lysobacteraceae bacterium
GATCGAGGTCGACGAGCGGCACGATCGTGGCGCCGCGCGCGCGGGCCTCGTCGAGATGGCCGGCAAGGCGCGCGTACTGCGCCTCGTTGACGATGCGGGTGTAGTCGCCGGCGTCGGCGAGGTCGCCGTAGCGCGCCCGCACCACCGCGCGCAGCGCGTCGACGAAGGCGTCGCGGCGGGCCGCGTCGACCAGCGCGTAGTCCACGCCGATGCAGGTCTGGCCGGCGTTGAACCACTTGCCGGTGGCGATGCGCGCGGCGGCGGTGGCGAGCGGGAAATCCGGAGCCACGATCGCCGGCGCCTTGCCGCCGAGCTCGAGCGTCACCGGGGTGAGGTTGGGCGCGGCCGCGGCCAGCACCTTGCGCCCGGTCGCGGTGGAGCCGGTGAACAGCAGGTGGTCGAACGGCAGCGCCGCGAACGCCGCACCGACCTCGGCGCCGCCGAGCGCGACCGCGACGCGGTCGGCAGGAAACACCTCCGCCAGCAGTCCGCGCAGCCATTCGCTCGTGCGCGGCGTGTGCTCCGAGGGCTTCAGGTAGACGTGGTTGCCGGCGGCGATCGCCGACACCAGCGGCACCAGCGCGAGGTTCACCGGGTAGTTCCACGGGCTGATGATGCCGACCACGCCGAGCGGCTGCGGCCGCACTTCCGCGCGCGCCGGCCAGAACCGCCAGCCGACGCCGACCCGCCGCGGCCGCGTCCACGCGCGCAGGTGGCGCAGGGCGTGGCCGGCCTCGGCCAGCACCACCATCGCCTCGGACACCAGGTTCTCGTGCGGGGAGCGGTGGCCGAAGTCGGCGCGGATCGCCGCGTCCATCGCCGGCACGCCGGCGCGCAAGGCAGCGCGCAGGCGGCGCAGGTCGTCGCGGCGCTGGGCGACCGGCGGCCGCTGCGCCTGCCACGCCGCGCGCAGTCGCGCCAGTGCCGGGCGCAGCTCGGCGAGAGGCGTGGCGTCGGGCGTGGCGGCCATCGCGGCAGTGTAGACGGCGCGCGTCCTACAATGGCGGCATGTCCGTCCGACCCTATCGCGGCACGCTGCCCACCCTCGGCGCGCGCGTCTACCTCGACCCCGCCTGCAGCGTGATCGGCGACGTCGTCCTCGGCGACGACGTGTCCGTCTGGCCGGGCACGGTGATCCGCGGCGACGTCAACTTCATCCGCATCGGCGAGCGCACCAACCTGCAGGACGGCAGCGTCGTGCACGTCTCGCACGATGGCCCGCACGCCAGGCTCGGTGGCTTCGCCACCCGCATCGGCAGCGACGTGACCATCGGCCACAAGGCGATCATCCACGCCTGCACGATCGAGGACGCCGTGCTGGTCGGCATGGGCGCGGTCGTGCTCGACGGGGCGGTCATCCGCAGGCACGGCTTCGTCGGCGCCGGCGCGCTGGTCACCCCGGGCAAGGTGGTCGGCGAGGGCGAGATGTGGCTCGGCAATCCGGCGCGCAAGGTGCGCATGCTGTCCGATGCCGAAATCGAGGCGCTGTACTACAGCGCCGGCCACTACGTGCGCCTGAAGGACGAATACCTCGCGGCGTGAGCGGCTCCCTCCCGCGCGTGCGTCCGGCGCGCGGCCGACGGCCGGGGTGAGCATCGGTGGCCATGTCCGCCAGCGGTCGCCGATCCGCGGCCGGTGGCTGCCGAGGAGGCCCGGATCGGGCTACAGTCGGCGTGGGGACACAACACCAGGGGAAGCAGATGGATCCGTACAACACCGCGGACGCCTACAAGATCGAGCGTCCGCAGCCCGTCGTCGCGCCCGCCGCGGCCGCGCCGCGCGCCGGCAACCCGTATGCCGCACCGGGCGCGCGCATCGCCGAAGCCGCCAGCGGCCCGAACGAGAAGGCCGGCCGCGGCCAGCGCCTGGCCGCGGTGATCCTCGACACGATCATGGTCGCCGCGCCCGCCGTCCTCGTCGCGGTGGTGTTGCCGGTGATGCAGCATGGTGGCAGCCTGGCCGCCGGGGGCAGCCTGTCCACCGGCGGCGGCGTACTGCTGGCGCTGGTGCTGCTGTGGTTCGTCGGCTTCGCGATCTACCAGCTCGTCCTGCTGCACCGTCAGGGCCAGACCCTCGGCAAGAAGCTGATGGGCGTGCGCATCGTGCGCACGGACGGCAGCCGCGCCGGCCTCGGCCGGATCTTCCTGCTGCGCTACTTCGCGCCGGGGTTGATCGGCGCCATCCCGTTCATCGGCGGCTTCTTCAGCCTGGCCGACGCGCTGCTGATCTTCGGCGCCGAGAAGCGCTGCATCCACGACTACTTCGCCGACACCATCGTCGTCACCGCCTGATGCTGGACACGGTGCGCGAGGTGCACACCCCGGAAGGGGTGGCGCTGCGCCTGCCCGCGGCCGGCCCGGTGCCGCGGGCCTGGGCCTGGGCGATCGATGCCGGCGTGCGGCTGGCGATCCTCAGCGCCTGTTCCGGGCTGTTGTCGGTACTGGGCCGCGCCGGGGTGGGCATGTACCTGCTGGTGCTGTTCGTGGTGCTGTGGGGCTACCCGGTGCTGTGCGAGGCGCTGTTCGACGGGCAGACGCCGGGCAAGCGGATGATGGAGCTGCGCGTGGTCGCGGGCGACGGCGCGCCGGTCGGCTGGCTGGCCGCGTGCGTGCGCAACCTGCTGCGCACGGTGGACATGCTGCCGTTCGGCTACGCCTGCGGGCTGGTGGCGGGCGGGGCCGATCCGTGGGGCCGGCGGCTCGGCGACCTCGTCGCCGGCACCCTGGTCGTGCACGCGCCGCGCGACGGGCGCCGCCTGCCCGCGGCCAGCGACGCGGTGCATGCGCCGCGGGTGCCGCTGCACCCGGCCGAGCAGCTGGCGGTGATCTCCTTCGCCGAGCGCGCGCCGCTGCTCACCGCCGAGCGCCAGGCCGAACTGGCCGACCTCGCCGAGCCCGCCACCGGCGCGCGCGGCACGCTCGGCGCGCAACGCCTCGCCGGCCTGGCGAACTGGCTGCTCGGCAAACGATGAGGCAGGAGCAGTTCGTCGCCCGCCACCAGC
>JBQCFN010000302.1:0-12572 GCA_051959035.1 Lysobacteraceae bacterium
GGCCGCGATCCGATCGTGCAGCCGATGCTGGAGGACCGTGGCCTGGCACCGGCGGCCGACACCTCCACCCCGGCCAAGCCCTCGGACAGCACCGTGACCCCGCCGACCGCGCCGACCAGCAACCCGCCGGTCAAGAAGTAAACCGCGACGGCAAGCAGGTTTCCCGCCGCCCGGTTCCGCCGGGCGGTTTTTTTTGCGGCGGGCGCCGCCGCCCGCCGCTCCGTTCAGCCGAACGACACGAGCTTCTGCTGCGTCGCCTTGCCCCAGCCCTCGGCCACCCAGGGATCCTTGCGCTGGCCCGCGAGGCGCCGCAACGCCTTCTCCAGCGGGTAGTCGTGGCCGGATTTCGTGCGGCCGAGTTCGCTCCAGGCGAGCGGCATCGCGACGCCCGCTTCCTTGCGCGCGCGCAGCGACCAGCTCGCCACGCTGGTCGCGCCCCGTCCGTTGCGCAGCCAGTCGATGAAGATCACGCCGCGGCGCTTGGCCTTGCTGGCGGTGGCAACGTATTTGTCCGGCGCCTGCAGCGCCATCGCATCGGCGAAGGCTTCGCAGAACGCTTTCGCCTCGGCCCAGTCGGGCCCCGGCCGGATCGGCAGCACCACGTGCAGGCCCTTGCCGCCGGACAGGCGCAGGAAGCCCTGCAGGCCGATCTCCTCCAGCCGTGCCTTGATGTCGCGCGCGGCGGCCTTGATCGCGGCCCAGTCCACGCCCTCGCCGGGGTCGAGGTCGAACACCAGCCGGTCCGGGTGCTCGACGTCCTCGATCCGCGCGCCCCACGGGTGGAACTCGAGCACGTTCATCTGCACGAGGTCGAGCACGCCCTCCACGCTGTCGACGTAGACGTATTCCTCGCTGCCGCCATCCTTCTCGCGGATCGGCACCGCGCGCACGTGCTCGCCCAGCGTGCGCGCGTGATGTTTCTGGAAGAAGCATTGGCCGGCGACGCCGTCCGGGCAGCGCACCAGCGACAGCGGCCGGTTCACCAGTTCGGGCAGCAGCGCGGGCGCGACCGCGCGGTAGTAGTCCACGACCTGCTGCTTGGTGATCTTCAGGTCGGGGAAGATCAGCTTGCCCGGGCTGGTCACCCGCACGCCGGGCGCGGGCGTGTCGTCGCCGATGTCCTTCACGGTCTTGTCCTCGCGCAGGCCCTTGAAGCTCGGATGGCGCAGCAGGCCTTCCTTGCCGAGGCCGCGGTACTCGACCTCTGCGACGAGTTCCGGCTCGACCCAGGTGACGTCGCGCGGCCGGTCCGGCAGGTGCGCGGGCAGCGCGAGCGTCGGCGTCTTCCGCTCGAGCTTCTTCAGCCGCGCCGACAGCCCGCGCAGGGTGGCGTCGTCGTAGCCGGTGCCCACGCGCCCGGCGTATTTCAGCGCGCCGTGTTCGCGGGTGGCCATCAGCAGCGCGCCGAAGCCGGTGCGCGAGCGCTTCGGCGCGGTGTAGCCGACGATGACGAACTCGTCGCCCTGCGCGTGCTTGACCTTCAGCCAGCTGGTGCCGCGGCCGGGTACGTAGCGCGCCTTCACCTGCTTGCTGATGATGCCTTCCATGCCCTGCTTCGCGCTCGCCGCGAACACCTCGGGACCATGGCCGACGATGTGCTGGCTGTAGGCGAGCACGGGCGCGGCGCCCTGCAGCACGTCCTCCAGCAGCGCCTTGCGGTCGGCCAGCGCGCAGCCGGTGAGGTCGTGGCCGGCGAGCGAGGTGAGGTCGAAGACCATGTAGCGCAGCGGCGCGTTGGCGCTGCCCTCGATGGTCCGCTGCAGCAGGCTGAAGTCGTCGCGGCCCTCGCCGGTCAGCGCGACCAGCTCGCCGTCGAAGCTGGCGTCGTCGAGCTTCAGCGCCTGGAACGCGGCGACGATGTCGGGGTAATCCACCGTCCAGTTGAGGCCGTTGCGCGAGCGCAGCCGCACCGCGCCGCCGATGACGTCGACCAGCAGGCGGTAGCCGTCCCACTTGAGCTCGTGCAGCCAGTCGTCGCCGGTGGGCGCCGCGTCGCGCAGCGTCGCCAGTTGCGGATCCGGTGGCGTCCAGCGCGCGGTCTTGCGCTTCGCGCCCGGCAGCGCGGCGGCGCGCGCGGCCCAGTCGACCCGCCGGCGGCGTGCTGGCGCACGCTTCGCCGACGTCGTCTTCTTCGCGGCGCCCGCCTTCGCGCCCGCCGCGGCCTTCGCCGCCGCCTTGCCCGCGGGCGTCGTCGCTGCCGTCGTCTTCCGCGCGGACTTCGCCGCCCCGCCCTTCTTCGCCATGGCCCGCTCGGTGGAGGCGCGCTCGCCAGGGCCCATCAGGGCGTCCGCGTCGGCGTCGCGCGCGTATGGATCGTCGCGCTTGATCAGCAGCCACTGCGGCTTGCCGCCGCGCCGCTGCTGGGTGCGCACCAGCTTCCAGCCGCCGTGCAGCTTCTCGCCGTGCAGCGAGAAGTCGATCTTGCCCGCCGCGAGGCCTTCGAGCGGGTCGCCGTTGCTGCTCCAGACGCCGTGGTCGAAGATGTCGACGTGGCCGGCGCCGTAGTTGCCTTCGGGGATGTCGCCCTCGAAGCCGGCGTAGCTGAGCGGATGGTCCTCGACCTCGACCGCCAGCCGCTTCTCGCCCACCCGCAGCGAGGGCCCGCGCGGCACCGCCCAGCTCTTCAGCGCGCCGTCCATCTCCAGGCGGAAGTCGTAATGGCGGGCGCGCGCATGGTGCAGCTGGATGACGTAGATCGGCCGGTCGCCGCGGCGGCCCGCGGGCGCATCGCCGGCCGGTTCGGGTGTCGCGCCGAAGTGCCGCTTGCGGTCGTATTCGCGCAGGCTCACCGGGCGTTCCTGGGCCGGTCCTCAGGCGCTCTTGCGCCGGGTCGTCTTGCCGGTCTTCTTGGCCGCCTTGCGCGTGGTGGCCCGCTTGGCGGTCTTCTTGGCCGCCGCCCGCGCGGGCCGTTCCCCGGCCTCGTCCTCGTCGCGCTGAGCGCGCGAGGCCTTCTTCGCCGGCGTGCGGCTGTTGTTCGCGATGCTCTGCTGCAGCAGCGACATGAAGTCGACGACGTTGGTCGCGGCGCCCTGCTCCGCTTCCGGCGCCTCCGCCTTGCGGTGGACCACGCCGTGTTCCTCCATGCGCTCCTTGATCACCTTCTGCAGGCGCGCGCGGAACTCGTCCTTGTACTGGTCGGGCTGCCATTCGCTGGCCATCGTCTCGATCAGCTGCTGCGAGAACTCCAGTTCCTTCGGCGTGATCCGGTAGTCGCCCTTGGCGCCCTCGGGGATGTTGTACTCGTGGACGTCGACCAGTTCGCCCGGATAGCGCATCATCATCAGCAGCAACGCGTCTCCCTCGGGAATCACGGCGCACAGGCTCTCGCGGGTGCGGATGACCACGCGCGCGATGCCGATCTTGCCGGTCTTCTGCAGCGCCTCGCGCAGCAGCACGTAGCCCTTCTCCGCCTTCTTCTGCGGCACCAGCACGTAGGGTTTCTCGAAGTACTGCGGGCCGATCGCGTCCGCGTCGACGAAGCCCTCGACGTCGATCGCGTCATGGCTCTCCGGCGCGGCCGACTTGATGTCCTCCGGGTCGAGGACGACGAAGCTGCCCTTCTCGTACTCGTAGGCCTTGACGATGTCCTTCCAGGGCACCTCCTCGCCGGTTTCCGCGTTGACGCGCTCGTACTTAACCGGCGCGTTGTTGCGGCTGTCGAGCATGCGGAAGGAGATGTCGGCGCTGGGCTTCTCGCCGGACATCAGCGACACGGGGATGTTGAGCAGTCCGAACGAAAGCGTGCCGGACCAGACGGGACGGGGCATGCCGGGAACCTCCGATGGCGCGCGGCGGCCAGGCTGGCGCCGCGTCGGCGACGGAATTCAGTATCCCGGCCGGCCGTGACGCGGCCGTGCAGCAGCCGTCGTGGAAACGCGAACGCCGCCCGCGGGCGGCGTCCAGGCGGATCGCGCGGGGGCGGCGGTTCAGGCGACGCGGTCGACCACCGGCATGTCGTCGCACAGCCGGTTGGCGCACTCCAGGGTGGCCGCCTGCCACGCTGCGTGGGCGTCGCGGCGGACGTCGGACCAGTCGAGCGAGGAATCCCCGCGCAGGACGTGCCATTCACCGGCCAGGTGCGATTCCACCGTGCGCCAGGGCTGGTCCGGATACATCTGCGTGGCCTCCTCGCCCAGGATGCGGGCGCGGGTGCGGGTTTCGTCGAGCAGCTGGACGGCGGGCGGCTGGTGCAGGTGGATCAGCATGGAACGAACCTCGGGAACGGCAGCGCATTACCGCAGCTTTCACGTTCCGGCGACGTGAAAGCGGCCATGGGCGCCACGGCGCGCATTCAGCGCGGCGCGACGTAGCCTCCCGGCACCCCGTCCGGCGACAGCACCAGCTGCCACAGCTGGATCCGGCGCGCGCGGAAGCTCGCCATCGACCCGGCGAGGTAGAACCGCCACATGCGCCGGAAGCGGGTGTCGTAGCGCGGCGGCAGCGCGTCCCAGGACCGCTCGATGTTGGCGCGCCAGGCCTGCAGGGTGCGGTCGTAGTCGGCGCCGAAGTTGTGCCAGTCCTCGATCACGAAGCGCCCTTCCACCGTCGAGGCGACCTGCGCGGCCGACGGCAGCATCGAGTTGGGGAAGATGTAGCGCGCGATCCACGGGTCGGTCTGGCGCACCGACGTGTTGCCGCCGATGCAGTGCAGCAGGAACAGGCCGTCGCCGGCGAGGCAGCGGCGCGCGACGTCGAAGTAGGTGGCGTAGTTGCGGACGCCGACGTGCTCGAACATGCCGATCGACAGGATCGCGTCGAACGGCTCGGCGACGTCGCGGTAGTCCTGCAGGCGGATCTCGATCGGCAGGCCGGCGCACAGGGTCCGCGCGTACTCCGCCTGCTCGCGCGAGATGGTCACGCCCACGCCGCTGACGCCGTAGCGTTCGACGGCGAACTTCAGCGCCTCGCCCCAGCCGCAGCCGATGTCGAGCACGCGCATGCCCGGCCGCAGGCCGAGCTTGCGGCAGACCAGGTCGAGCTTGGCTTCCTGCGCGGCGTCGAGGTCGGCGGCCTCGCGCCAGTAGCCGCAGCTGTACACCAGCCGCCGGCCGAGCATGCGCGCGAACAGCTCGTTGCCGGCGTCGTAGTGGCGCCGGCCGACCTCGCGGGCGCGCCGCTGCGTCTGCAGGTTGAGCAGTCGCGCGCGCAAGGCATCGCACAACGCGCCGAGGCCGTGCACCCGCGCGTCGAGCCCGGCCTGCAGCAGGCGGAACAGGAACCCGTCCAGCGATTCGACGTCCCACCAGCCGTCCATGTAGGACTCTCCGAGCCCGAGCGAGCCCTGCGCGAGCACCCGGCCGTGGAAGCGCGGGTCGTGGATCACCGGGTCGAAGGCGCGCCCGCGGCCGGGCACGATGTCCGCCTCGGCCAGCAGCGCGTGCACGCGCCGGCGCAGCGGATGCCAGCCCGCTCCGCGGGCGGCGACGGAGGAATGGGCGATGGCCATGGGAACCTCCTTCGGTCAGCCTCCGGCGAACAACGGCCTGTACGCGGGCGCGACGTAGGGCAATACCACGTCGGCCGGCACGTCGACCGCCTGGCGCCCGTCGGCATACGGGCCGACCTGGTACGGCGGGAACACGAAGCGCAGCGCCACGACGCGCCCGCCCGGCCCCAGCACCGGCTCGAACTGGCTGAAGTTGCGGGGATCGGGGCCGGTGCCCTCGTCGATCATGCGCCCACCATCGTGCAGCACGTCGGCGCGCTGCCCGCCGGCGAGGCCGTCGGCATCCACCCGTTGCGCCAGCGCGGTGTGCAGCTGCTTGCGGATGTAGGCGGCGAGGGGCTTCCACGCCGCGCGGTCGGGGATCAGCCTGGTTGCGGTGAGCAGCTCGTCGCGCTGCGGCAGCCAGACGAAGCAGGCGACCAGCGGATTGCCGTGCGCGCCGCCGGTGTAGAGGCTGCCGTCGGCGTCGACGGCGACGATCGCGGGGGTATGCGCGACCTCGACGAAGCTCAACGTCAGGTCGTAGGGCGCGCTCGGCTTCTCCCCGCCGAGACCGGCCACCGCCTGCAGCAGTTCGGCGCGGGCGCCGTCGGCGTAGCGCTTGAGCTCGGCCGCGAGGCCCGGATAGCGGTTGGCGCTTGCCGGATAGCTGATCCCCACCACGTAGCGCGGGTCGTGCTCCACCACGTCGCGCAGCGGCGGCGGGGGAGCCGCGGGGGCGGAGGTGGCGGGAGGCACGGGCGTCGCGCCGGTGCGGGGAGCGGCCTCGCGGCGGCAGGCAGCGAGAGCCAGGATCAGGCTGGCGGACAGCAGGCCGGTGGACAGCAGCAGGCCGGTGGATGGCAGGCGGGCGGCCGTGGCGGCCGGACGACGCGACATGGGGCTCCTTTCCCTGGGGGATCACCGCGCCCGCAGGGTAGCCACGCCGCCGTGATGCCTGAATGCACGCCCGGAAAAGAAAAAGCCCGGCCGGAGCCGGGCTTTTTGCTGCGTGCCGCCGAAGCGGCCGCGTGGCGATCACATCGCCTGGACTTCGTCCGCCTGCAGGCCCTTCTGGCCCTGCACGACCTTGAACGAGACCTTCTGGCCTTCCTGCAGCGACTTGAAGCCGGTGCCCTGGATGGAACGGAAGTGCACGAACAGGTCCGGGCCGGACTCCGGGGTGATGAAGCCGAAGCCCTTGGCGTCGTTGAACCACTTGACGGTACCGGTCTGACGATCGGACATCTTTGTTACTCCTAGTTACGAGGTTTGGGTGTACACGGCCGCCTGTGCGTGCCGGACTGTCGAGCCAGGGGTAACGCGTAACGATGTAGCGGATCGCTTCGGATCTACCGCATCGGGCCACGATGTCACCGTGATCCCGCTGAAACAGTGCGCGCACCTTACCCTACTTTCGGGCGCAAGTGTGAATGGGGAGTGGCATGGGGTGCGGCCCCGTGGGCGCTGGCCCGTGCGCCGCCCGCGCCGGCCACCCGGCACGGGCCGCGAAAGCGCCGCGCCAGGGCCGGAACGCCCGCTCGTCCGTGCGGGCGCCAGTGTCGCCAGGCGGCGGCGATGGCCGCCGCTGGCGGCGTGGGGGCGGCTACCAGTCCGCGTGCTCCGGCAGCAGCCCGCGCAGCTCCGCGTCGGTCAGGTTGCGCCACTGCCCGGGCTTGAGGTGGCCGAGCTTCACGTTGCCGATCCGCACCCGCACCAGCTGCTTGACCCGGTAGCCGAAGTGCGCCGCCATCAGCCGGATCTGCCGGTTGAGCCCCTGCACCAGGGTGATGCGGAAACCGAAGCGGCCGAGCTTGCCGGTGCGGCACGGCAGCGTCGGCTGGCCATGCACGGGCACGCCGCCGCGCGCCATGCCGCGCAGCAACTCGTCGGTCACCGGATGGTTGACCGCGACCAGGTATTCCTTTTCCAGCTTGTTCTCGGCGCGCAGCACCTGGTTGACGATGTCGCCGTTGCTGGTGAGCAGGATCAGCCCTTCGGAATCCTTGTCGAGCCGGCCGATGGGGAAGATGCGCTGCTCGTGGCCGACGAAGTCGACGATGTTGCCCTTCACCGACGATTCGGTCGTGCAGGTAACGCCGACCGGCTTGTTGAGGGCGATGTAGACGTGCCGCCGCTGGCCCCTGGCGGCGGTCCGCACGCGCAGCGGTTGGCCGTCGACGCGGACCTCGTCGCCCTCGCCCACCTCGGCGCCGACGCGGGCGCGCAGGCCATTGACGGTGACGCGCCCTTCGGCGATCAGGCGATCGGCCTCGCGGCGCGAGCAGGCGCCGGTGTCGCTGATGTGCTTGTTCAGGCGCATGGGGCGCGCATTCTACGCGCGCGGGCGGCCTGGCCGCCTGCCGGTGCGGCAATCCTGCGATCAGGCGCGCAGGTCGGCGTATTCGGGGTGCCGCTCGATCCAGGCGGCCGCGTACTCGCAGGCCGGGCGCACCCGCAGGCCCTCGCGACGGGCGAAGTCGAGTGCCGCCTGCACCAGCGCGCCGGCGATGCCGCGGCCGCCGATCGCCGACGGCACGCCGGTGTGGGTGATCGCGAGCACGCCCTCCCCGCGCCGGTACTCCAGTTCCGCTTCGTGGCCGTCGACCGTGGCGGCGAAGCGCCCGCGTTCGGGCTGGTGCTGGATGTGCAGGCCGGAGGCGGCGTCGCTCATGTCGTCTCAGTGTCGGTTGGCGGTGCGATGGTCCCGGCGGCCCTGGCGCTGCCGGTTCTGGTCGTTGACGTGGCCCTGCACGGCCGGCAGGTCCATCTCGTCATTATGCAGCGCGTAGGCCTGCGTCCTCGCCTCGTCGGACTGGAAGCCGGCATGCGGTGCGTGCCCACCGCCCTCGCCATGGCCGATCTGCTGCCACGGCGGCGTCTCGCGCTGGCGTGCGCGCTTGGCCTCGAGCAGGCGGCGGGTCGCCTCGCGCGCCTGGCGCGGTGCGCCGGCCCGGGCGCCGTTGCCGCCGCGCGGCGTGGCCTTGGTGGCGCGCGGCGCAGCGGTGGTGGCTTGCGCCTGCCGGGGGGCGCGGCCCGACGCCGACGTCCCACGGGTGGCCGTGGCGCCCTGCTTCCCGACCTTGGCGACCTTCTTTGCGGTCTTCGCGGGCTTGCTCGCGGCTTGCGCAGTCCTGCTCGCGGTCTTCGTCGCCTTGCCTGCGGGCGTCGTGGCCTTGCTGGCGGTCTTCGTCGCCGACTTCCCCGCCGCCTGGTGCGGCGCCGTCGCAGCGGCGCCCGCGCGCTTTCCCGCCGAGCCGGCGACGGCGCCGGTCTTGCGCGCGGTGCGCGTGCCCGCCGCCTGCGTGCTTGGCGCCAGACTGCCGCGCGTCGCGGTCCCGCGTCCGGCCCCGCCGGGCGCCGAGGCGGCCTTGCCAGCGCCGCCACCCGCGGTGGAACGGCGCGCGGCGCCGGTGCGGCTGGCCGTGGTGTCGCGTGCGTCGCGATCGGCCCCCGTACGGGCGGCGCTGGTCCGGCGTGCGGCGCCGGTGGTGCGGGTGCTCCCGCCGCGGCCCGCGACGGTGCGCGCGGCGGTGGACGAAGGGGTCTTGCGGGTGGCCATCGGGCGGCTCCATCGTGCAACGCGGAGACGTCCGGTTAGCACGCCCCGCATCCACGCGGAGTGAGGTTCCCGCTAAAAGGAGGGATGCAGCAGCCGCTGCACGAACGCGGCGCCCACCCGCGGCTCCACCGCCAGGGTGAACAGCACGCCGTAACCCGCGCCCCACAGGTGCGCGCTGTGGTTGACGTTGTCGTCGCCATGGCGCTCGGACCACAGCGAATAGCCGACGAACAACGCCCCGTACAGCACCGCCGGCACCGGCAGGAAGAAGACGAAGATCCGCGCCCACGGCTGCACGAGGATGAAGGCGAACAGCACCGCCGCCACCGCGCCGGACGCGCCGAGGCTGCGGTAATGCGGATCGTGGCGATGGCGCAGCCAGCTCGGCAGGATCGCCACCACCAGCGCCGACAGGTAGAACAGCAGGAAGCCGAGGTGGCCGATGTAGGGCAGGAACATCGCCTCCACCAGCCGGCCGAAGAAGTACAGCGTGACCATGTTGAACAGCAGGTGTTGCAGGTCCGCGTGCACGAACCCGTGGGTCACCAGCCGGTCGTACTGGCGCGCGCGCGCGACCGCCGGCGGCCACAGCAGCAGGCGCGCCAGCAGCCGCGGTCGTTCGAACGCCAGCCAGGACACCACCACCGTCGCCAGCACCAGCAGGACGGTGACGCTCACGGCCATTCGGTCAGGCCCTCGCGCGCGTAGAGTTGGGCGAACGATGGCCGCGCGGTGGTGCGCCGCGCCAGTTCGGCCAGGTGCGGCCACGCGGTCGCCGGCTTGGGCATGTTGCGCGACCAGCGCATCAGCATCGTCAGGTAGAAATCGGCCACGCACGGGGCCTCGCCCAGCAGGAACGGACCGTGCGCCGCGAGATGCGCGTCGATGCGCTGCCATGCGGCATCGATGCGCGGCGCCACGTGCGCGCGCACGGCCTCGGCCTGGTCGGCGCCGGCCGGCTCGTGCGGATACCACCAGATGCGGAACAGCGGCTGCACCGCGTTGGCGAGGTGGAACATCCACTGCACGTAGCCGGCGCGGCGCGGGTCCTCGGGTGGCGGCGCGAGCTGCGCCCGCGGAGACCGGTCCGCCAGCGTCATCGCCAGCGCCGCGGCTTCGAAGCGCGGGGTGCCGTCGAGTACCAGCGTCGGCACCACGCCGCTGGGATTGAGCGCGAGGTATTCCGGCGACTTCTGCTCGCCGGCGGCGGTGTCCACGCGCACCAGTTCGTGCGGGTGGTCGAGTTCGATCAACAGCCAGTGCACCAGCATGCTGGCCGCGCCGGGCGCGTAATACAGGCGATCCATGGGCTCCTCCTTGACGGCCATGATCGCACGGCGCTGGCGCGGCTCCGCTAACATCGCCGGTCGCCGGCATGGGGCGCCGTGTTCGACCCGCCCTCCTCTGCCTTCGGCGCGAATGCGGCTTCGACACGCGGGCTCGCTCCGAAGCGCCGGAATACCGACCGACACGGGAGCCACGATGACCCGCCACGCCCTGCTGCTGCTCGCCCTGCTGCCTTTCGCCGCGCCCGCCGCGGACGGCGATCCCGCGACGGTCGCCGAACGCTCCGGCTTCACGAAAACGGGCCGCTATGACGAAGTCATCGCGCTGTGCGATGCCTTCCAGCAGCGCCATCCGCGCGCGGTGCGCTGCTTCGACTTCGGCACCACGCCGGAAGGCCGGCCGATGAAGGCGCTGGCGGTGTCCACGCGCGGCCTGCTCACGCCGGAAGCCGCGCGCACTGCCGGCGTGCCGGTGGTGCTCACCCAGGGTGGCATCCATGCCGGCGAGATCGACGGCAAGGACGCCGGCTTCCTGGTGCTGAAGGAGCTGCTCGCGCACGATCCGCGCCACCTGCTCGACCGGCAGGTCTGGCTGTTCGTGCCGGTGTTCAACGTCGACGGCCACGAGCGCTTCGGCGCCTGGAACCGGCCCAACCAGCGCGGGCCCGAGGAAATGGGTTGGCGCGTGACCGCGCAGAACTACAACCTCAACCGCGACTACCTGAAGGCCGATACGCCCGAGATGCAGGCGATGCTGGCGCTGGTCGACGCCTGGGACCCGCTCGCCTGCGTCGACCTGCACGTCACCGACGGCGCGAAGTTCCAGCACGACGTGTCGGTGCAGGTGCAGCCCGCCACCGCCGGCGACGCGGAGCTGCGCACCGCCGGCCGCGCGCTGCGCGACGGCGTGATCGCCGCGCTCGACCGCCAGGGCTCGATGGCGCTGTCGTTCTATCCCGCGTTCGTGGAGGACGACGACCCCGCCTCCGGCTTCACCGACGGCGTGTCGCCGCCGCGCTTCTCGGACGGCTATTTCCAGCTGCGCAACCGCTTCGGCATGCTGGTCGAGACGCATTCGTGGAAGGACTACCCGACCCGCGTGCGCATCACCCACGACGCGATCGTGGCCGTGCTCGACCAGGTGGCCGCGCACGGCGCGCAATGGCTGCGGATGGCGCACGCGGCCGACGGGCGGGCGACGCGGCTCGGCGGCACCGACGTGCCGCTCGACTGGAAGGCCACCGACAAGGCACGCACGATCGCCTTCCAGGGCTATGCCTACACCCGCACGCCATCGGACGTGTCCGGAGCGCTGATGACGCACTACGACGAAGCCAAGCCGCAGGTCTGGCAGGTGCCGCTGCGCGACGAACTGGTGCCCGACCACGTCGCCGCCGCGCCCAGGGCCGGCTATCTCGTGCCGGCGGACCAGTCAGCGCTGGTCGGCGCGAAGCTGCGCCAGCACGGCGTGGTGTTCCAGCGCCTCGACGCACCGCTGCGCGACGTGGCGGTGGAGGCCTACCGGGCCGACAGCGCGCGCTTCGCGCCGCAGTCCTTCGAGGGCCACCAGCGCCTTGCCACGACCGGCGCCTGGCGGCCCGAGCATGAGGACTTCGTCGCCGGCGCGCTGTTCGTCCCGATCGCCCAGCCGAAGGCGCGGCTGGTGATGGCCCTGCTCGAGCCGCAGGCGCCGGATTCGCTGCTGCAGTGGGGCGAGTTCAACAACTTCTTCGAGCAGAAGGAATACATGGAGGCCTACGTGGCCGAAGACGTCGCCCGCGACATGCTCGCCAGGGATCCGGCGCTGAAGGCGGCGTTCGAGCGCAGGCTGCGCGACGATCCGGCATTCGCCGCCGACCCGCAGGCGCGGCTCGACTTCTTCTACCAGCGCCACCCCTCCTGGGACCAGCGGTTCCGCCGCTATCCGGTGGTGCGCGTCGATACGGTACCGCGCTAGGCGCCTGCCCGGCTCAGGAGGCGCGCGCGGCCGCGAGGACGTCCTGCAGGCGCGCGGCGTCGGCCAGCGCATGCCCGGCCGCGGTGTTGTCGAAGATGCACCAGGCCGGGCGGCGCGCGCCGCTGGCGCGCAGCGCGGCGGCCAGCGCCCGCAGGCGGGCGTCGTCGTAGGCGTCGTAGTACATGCGCGGCGCGCCGTGCCAGCGAAAGTACACCCACCGGCCCGCGCCGCCCGGCTGCGCGGCATCCGCGACGCGGGCCGGAGCGGCGGCGACGCGGGCGACGGCATGGCGGTGCCAGAGCGCGTCGCCGCGCGGTTCGAACCAGCTGGGATGGCGTGGTT
>JBQCFN010000303.1:0-5023 GCA_051959035.1 Lysobacteraceae bacterium
GCCAGGCGCGCCGGCGCGGCGCGCGTGCCGTCCGCGCGGGTGACCGCCAGGCCGAGTGCGTGCTGCCCGGGCGAGGCCTGCCAGCGTCCGCACTGGAAGCCGGCGTGCCAGGCGAGCGCGAGCAGCGCGTAGGCAAGCAGCGGCGGCGTGCACAGGCCCAGCAGCGCCGACTGCATCGCGGCGGCCGCGGCGAGCACGCCCGGATCGTGCAGCAGCACCGGCGCGCGCTGCGCCGGGTCGCCGCCCTGCAGCAGCACGTCGCCCAGCTGCTGGCCGAGCCGGGTGGTGAGCGCGGCGAACGCCGCCGCCAGCGCCTGCGCGGCGGCCTGCACGCGCGGCCATGCGAGCAGCAGCGAAAGCGTGGCGACCACCGCGAAGTCCAGCGACCACGCCGCGTAGCGCCGCGCCGCCCCCGCCGGGCGCGCGCCGGCCGGGCGCACGGTCATTCGGGCGCTTCGGCCTTGCGCGCCGGCGCGACCATGCGGGCGGCGATGATCCCGGCCTCGTAGAGCAGGATCATCGGCAGCGCCAGCAGCATCTGCGAGACCACGTCGGGCGGGGTGATCACGGCGGCGATCACGAAGATGCCGACGACCGCGTAGCCGCGCCACTCGCGCAGCTGCGCCGGGGTGACCCAGCCGAGCAGCACCAGGATCACGATCGCCACCGGCAGCTCGAAACTCGCGCCGAAGGCGAGGAACACCACCAGCACGAAGTCGAGGTAGGCGGCGATGTCGGTCATCATCGCCACGCCGGTGGGCGTGACCCGGGTGAGGAACGAAAACACCGCCGGCAGCACCGCGAAATAGGCGAACGCGCAACCGGCGTAGAACAGCAACAGCGACGATGCCAGCAGCGGCAGCGCGAGCTTCTTCTCGCGCCGGTACAGGCCGGGCGCGACGAACGCCCACAGCTGGTACAGCAGCCACGGCATCACCACGAACAGGGCGACGAAGAACGCCAGCTTGACCGGCGCGAAGAACGGCGAGGCCACGTCGGTGGCGATCAGCTGGCCGCCCTTGGGCAGTTTCTCCAGCAGCGGCTGGGCCAGCAGCGCGTACAGGCGGTTGGCGAACGGCAGCAGGCCGACGAACACCAGCACCAGGCCGAAGGTCGCGCGCAGCAGGCGCGTGCGCAGTTCGATCAGGTGATCGATCAGCCGGCTCGGCGGCGAGGTGTCAGCGTCCTGCATCGTGGTCGGGCTCGGCACCGGCGGGGGGCGGGGCGGGCGGCAGCGGCAGCGCCTGTTGCGGGTCGGGCGCCTCGGCTGCGGGGTGTGGCGGTGGCTGCGCGTGGTCGGGATGCTCGTCGGGCCGGTCCCCGTTGCCCGGTCCGGTGCGTTCGGCGCCTTCGTGGTCCTCGAGCTCGCGCTCCTCGTGCCCGTGTTCGTCGAGCCCGAGTTCGTCGAACGCGAGCTCGTCCTCGGCGGTTTCGTGCTGCACCGGCGCCTGCTCCACGGGCGCGTGCGCCGCGGGCGCCTGCCCGTCGGCGCCGGTGGCCGCGGCGGCGGCCGGCAGCGCCTGCAGCTGGTTGCGCGCGTCGTCGAGCTGGTGTCGCAGCTCGCTGGCGGTGCCGCGCAGCTCCTCCTGCGCGTTCTGCAGGGCCGCGCGGGTCTCGCGCAGGGTGCGCTGCAGGTCTTCGTTGGCGATCTCGCTCTCGAACTCGGACTTCACCGCGTTCCAGTGGGCGCGCGCGCGACGCACCCACAGGCCGGCGAAGCGCGCCGCCTTGGGCAGGCGCTCCGGGCCGAGCACCAGCAGCGCCACGACCGCGATGACCAGCAGCTCGGAGAAGCCGACGTCGAACACCGCCGCCCCCGCGCGCGAAGGTCAGCGACCGGCCGGCGGCTGGCGCTCGTCGTCGCGCTGCCGCGTGTCTTCCTCGCGGCGGCGCTGCTCGTCGGTCAGCTGCGCGGGTGGCTGGTCGTGTTCCGACATGCCCTTCTTGAAGCCCTTGACCGCTTCGCCGAGATCCTGGCCGACGTTCTTCAGGCGCTTGGTGCCGAACACCAGCACCACGATCACCAGCACGATCAGCCAATGCCACAGACTGAGGCCGCCCATGTGCGTTCGCCTTCTGGAAAGGGGCGACAGGATAGCGCAGCGGTCGTGACGAAAGCGCGCCGCCGCGCCGCCGGTCAGGGATGGGCGGGCAACGGCTGCGGGGTGGCCGGGGCGTCGTCCGGCGCGACGGGCTGGAAGGTGCCCGGCTGCGACGCCGCGGGCGCCGGCGGGGCCGGCAGCGCGGTGTCGGTGGCGGCGGGCGCGGCGCTCGCGACGGGTTGCGCGGCCGGCGCGTCGCTGCGCGCGGCGTGCGCGCTGGCGCTGGCTTCCTCGAGGCGGTCGCGGAAGGCCACCACCGCCGGCGAGGGCGGCTGCGGCAGGCGGTTCTCGAGGATCATCCGCGGGGTGACGTCGCCGTACACGGCGGTGTTGGCGGCGTCGTCGATCGCCAGCACCGCGCCGTCGAGCGCGACGCCGGCGAACAGCCCGCGCGCGCGCGACCACGACCAGATCTCCGCCTTCATCTCGCCGTCGGTCGCCGCCGCCGCGTTGCGGCCGACCGGGCCGGCGGCGACGCCGGCGTCGGCGCCCAGGGTGAACTTGCCGTTGACGATCGACTCCAGGCCACGGTCGCTGCGGAACACCAGCACGATGTCGGACGACTGCACGCCCGCCTGGAAGCCGATGCTGCCGCCGGTGAGGGTGACGAAGCACGGGTTGGACCAGGTGCCGTCGGCGGACTTCACCGACAGCAGGCCGCGCCCGCGGCGGCCGCCGACGAACAGGCCGGCCTTGATCGTGTCGGGGATGACCACGATCGCGCGCGCCTCGTCGAGCAGCTTGTCGGGGATCGCCGACTCCGGGATCGCCTGGATCTCGTCGACCACCCGCACCGCGTTCTGCGCGCGGCCGTCCTCGATGTTGCCGGCGAAGGCGCTGCCGGACAGCGCGGTGCCGGCGGCGAGCGCCGCGGCGAGGAACAGCGACAGGCGGGTCATGCGCGGGGCGGGCATCGGTGGCTCCGGAAGGACAGCGGGAGTTCAGGCTAGTCGCCGCGGGATGAATCACGACTGGCTGGCGCGGCGTGCGCACAGCTTGGCGGATGCGGAGTGGCCGGCGGCTATCGCCGCCCGGTCGCCCCTGCCATCCTATGCGGATGCCCCCGCATCCCGACACCGCCGTCCTGCTCGTCAACCTCGGCACGCCCGAGGCGCCAACGCCGGCCGCGGTGCGCCGCTACCTCGCCGAATTCCTGTCCGACCGGCGCGTGGTGTCGTTGCCTGCGCTGCTGTGGCAGCCGCTGTTGCGCGCGGTGATCCTGCCGCTGCGCGGCGTGCGGGTGGCGGAGAAGTACGCGGCGGTGTGGCTGCCGGGCGGTTCGCCGCTGGCGGTGCACACGCGGGCGCTGGCGGACGCGGTGCAGGCGCGCCTGCCGGAGTGGCGGGTCGCCAGCGCGATGCGCTACGGCGCGCCGTCGCTGCGCGAGGTGCTCGCCGGCCTGCGCCGCGACGGCGCGCGCCGCGTGCTGGTGCTGCCGCTGTATCCGCAGTATTCGACCAGCACCACCGCCTCGGTCGCCGACGTGGCGGGGGGCGGCGCCGGGGTGACGCTGGTCGAGGACTACCATCGCGATCCCGGCTGGATCGACGCGGTGGCCGCGTCGATCCGCGCGCACCGCCAGGACCGCGCCGATGGCGCGCACCTGCTGTTCTCCTTCCACGGCCTGCCGCAGCGGCTGGTCGATGCCGGCGACCCCTACCAGCGCCAGTGCGAACAGAGCGCGCGCGCGATCGCGGATGCGCTCGGCCTGGGCGGGGACGCCTGGTCGCTCGCCTACCAGTCGCGTTTCGGCCGCGAGCGCTGGCTCGGCCCGTCCACCGCGGACGCGCTGGACGCGCTGGCCGCGCGTGGCGTGTGCGTGGTCGACGTGGTGTGCCCGGGCTTCGCGGTCGACTGCCTGGAGACGCTGGAGGAAGTGGCGATCATGCTGGCCGCGCGCTTTCGCGAACGCGGCGGCACGCTGCGCTACGTGCCCTGCCTCAACGCCGCGCCGGCGCACGCCGACGCGCTGGCGGCGATCGCGCGCCGCGCGCTGGCCGGGGCACCCGCATGACGCTGCGCGAATTCACCCTCGACATCCCGATGGGCCGCATCGCCGGCCTGCGCCAGGGCGGGCCTGGCGCGCCGCGCGTGCTCGCGCTGCACGGCTGGCTCGACAACGCGGCGAGCTTCGTGCCGCTGGCCGCGCACCTGCCGGGCATCGAGCTGGTCGCGCCGGACATCCCCGGCCACGGCCGCAGCGCGCACCTGCCGCCCGGCGGCGATTACTCCTTCGCCAATGCGGTGCACGCCACGCTCGACATCGCCGACGCGCTCGGCTGGGACCGCTTCACCCTGCTCGGCCACTCGATGGGCGCGGGCATCGCCAGCCTGGTCGCGGCGGCGTGCCCCCAGCGCATCGAGCGCTTCGTCGCGATCGAGGCGCTGGGCGCGCTGGCGGAAGCGCCGGAGCGCACCGTCCGCCGCCTGCGCGACGCGGTGGTGGCCACCCGCGCGCTGCCCGGCAAGCGCCTGCGCGTGTTCCCCGACATCGCCACCGCCGCGCGGGCGCGCATGCAGGCCAACGGGCTGGGCGAGCCGGTCGCGCGGTTGCTGGTGGAGCGCGGGCTGGATCCGGTCGAGGGCGGCTTCGTGTGGAGCAGCGATCCGCGCCTCACCCTGCCGACGATGATCCGCATGACCGAGCCGCAGGTCGACGACCTGGTGCGCGCGATCGAGTGCCCGGCGCTGGTGGTGTATGCCGACCCGGCGCAGCCCTACCTGCCCGATCCGCTGCGCCGGCGCCGCGCCGCGCTGCTGCCGCGCGGCCGGCTGGTGGTGCTGCCGGGCACGCACCACCTGCACATGGAGACGCCGGAACCGGTGGCGGACGCGATCGGCGCCTTCCTGCGCGGCGAGGCGGAGCCAGGCTGAGGCGTGGCGGCCCGCGGTGCGCGCGCGGCGACACCGGCACGCGCGAC
>JBQCFN010000304.1:0-9365 GCA_051959035.1 Lysobacteraceae bacterium
TCTTGCGAAGCACCAGACCGCCCCCGACTGCGCCGGGCGGGCCCAGCGGTCGCCGTGCACGACGCGAGCCGAGGATCCAGCCGACCACGCCGAGCACGCTCCACACCACGGTCAGGCCGGCCTGCACCACGCTTTCCGACAGCATCGCCGCGCCCCACGGCACGCCGCCCCAGTGGTGCGCGGCGCGCAGGGTGATCGCGGTCAGCAGGGCGAAACCGGCCACCGCCAGCAACGGCGCGCGGCGCGCGGCGAACGCCGCCGGCGCATCGCGCGCCAGCCAACGCGCCAGCCACAGCCACGCGCCGAGCTGGGCGAGGTCCAGCGGCGACAGCAGCGGCAGCCACGGCAGCGGCGCGGCGCTGCCCGGCAGGAACAGCGCGCAGGCCGCACCCAGCGCCAGCACCGCCGCGAGCACGCCGAGCAGGCGCGGCCGTGCGAGCGCGAAGCGCGCCCCCAGCGGCGTCGCCACCCAGGCGGGGCGCAGCAGGGTCGCCGCCGCCAGCGCCAGCCACGGCAGGCCCAGCGCCGCGGCGCGCCAGCCGTCGCCGAGCGCCGCCTGCCGCGCCGGCGCCAGCAACGCGAGCGACGTGGCCTGCGCCAGCGCAAGCCACCACGCGGCCTGCGCGGCCAGCACCGCGCCGTCGGCATCGCGCAGCGCACGCAGCGCCAGCCAGCCCCCCAGCGCATATCCCGCCCACGCCAGCGCGCCCCATCCCGCCATGGGTTGCGCGGGCATCGCGTGCACCAGCAGCAGGCCGCTGGCGAGCGCTGCGAGCGTCGTCCAGGCCAGTCCCCGTGCCGGTACGCGCCGCCACGCCAGTGCGGCCAGCCAGCCGGTGCCGGCGAGGAACAGCAACCCGGCGGCAGGCTGCGCGTCGAGCCGCACGAACGCGTCCACTTCGTGCAGGCCGGTCCACGTCCACCAAGCGAGGCCCCAGAGGTAGTACAGGCCGACGAGCCCCCGCTCCGCGTCGCTGCGGCGATAGCTCCAGGCCGAGGCGAAGCCCGCCAGCGCGACCAGCAGCGCGCCCATGCACGCGCCATTGAGCACCGCGTGCGCGGCCGGCGGCGGCGGCGACCAGCCCAGCGCGAGCGCCGCCAGCAACTGCAGCAGCGCCCCGGTCAGTTGCGGCAGGCGCTGCTGTTGCCTCAGCCCGATCCACGCCAGCGCCGCGCCTTCCAGCGCGAACACGCTGGCCGTGGCCTGCGCCGACAGCGCCAGCGGCACCGCCAGCGTGGCGAAGCCGACCGCCAGCACCGCGTACGGCGCGACCAGCGCCGCGTAATGCGCGCGCCGGCGCAGCCACCACGCGAGCGCCGCGTACAGCGCCGCCAGCGCGACCGCACAGAACGCCAGCGGCAGGCGTTCGCGCAGCAGCGCCGCCTGCAGCGAGAACGCCACCAGCGGCGTGCCGAACACCAGGCAGCCGTCCACCAGGTCGCGCCGCGCCGCCGCGCGCCGGCGCGCGTACAGCAGCGGCACCAGCAGGTAGCAGGCGAAGAACAGCAGCAGGAACGGTTCGGTCGTGCGGAAGTGCTCCGGCCGGTACTGCAGCACGCCCCACAGCGTGCCGATGCCGAAGGTGAACACGAAGCCGAGCAGGTTGAGCAGCCGCCACGGCCGGAACCACGCCACCGCGAGGATGCCGAGGTCGAGCAGCGCGTAATACGAGAACAGCGCGACGTGGCTGCCCTGCCCCGTCGACAGCCACAGCGGCGCGAGGAAGCCGGCCAGGGTGCCGAGCACGGCCAGCGACAGCGCCTGCTGGCGCACCGCGAGCACACCGCAGCCGGCGACCAGCACCACGCTCAGCGCGAACGCCGCGCCTGCCGGCAGCAACGGCGGCTGCAACAGCTTGAACGCGGCGAAGACCACCAGCAGCAGCACGCCGATCGCGCCGCCCTGCAGCGCGAGCGCGAAGCCGCGCCGCCGCTCGCGCTGGCGCCAGCCGAACACCAGCCCGGCCAGCGCGGCCAGCGCCACGCCCGCGAGCCTGAATTCCGGCGGCATGCGCATCCAGCCCTGGTCGCTGGCGTACTTCAGCAGCGCGGCGACGCCGGCGAACAGCACCAGCACGCCGACCTTGACCGGCACGTTGCCCTCGGTGAACCAGCGCCGCAGCGCGCGCAGCGCGAGGGTGAAGGGATCCGGGCGCGCGGGCATCGCGGGCGGCGCGGGTTCCGCGCGCGGCGGCACATCGACGGGCGCCGCGTCGACAGGCGCGAACACCCCGGAGGCCATGCCGGGCGGCGCGACCGGCGCACGCTCCGGCGGCGGGACGGGCATGGGCGGTTCGCCGATCGGCGGGGCGGGCGCGGGCGATTCGCCCATCGGCGGGTCGGCGGGCGGAACGACGACCTGGTCCGCGGCGAAGTGCGGCGGCCACATCGCGGGCGACGCCGCGGCATCCAGCGCGTCCTCGAGCAGGCGCACCCGCGCGCGCAGCCCGGACACCTGCGCGAACAACACCACCAGCAACACCGGCACCGCCAGCACCGCGAGCACCAGCAACGCGATCAGCTGTTCCATGGCCCCTCCGCCCCTGCGCGAGCGATCGCATCATGCGCGGTCTCGATGGGGCCTGCCAGCGGCGGGCTTGCGCCACGCCACGCACCCGGGAACCAACCCACCGCGCGGCAAGTCCACCGCGCGTGTCCGGTTGCGGGACCTGGCACGCCGACCGCGTGCGCCGCGCTGCCCCCGGAATGCAAAAGCCCCGCGGACGCGGGGCTTTTGCCGGGCACCGCCGACGCTCAGCGCGCGGCGACCACCTTCGCCATTTCCAGGCACTTGTTCGAGTAACCCCACTCGTTGTCGTACCAGCTGACCAGCTTGACGAAGGTGGGATCCAGCGCGATGCCGGCCTCGGCGTCGAAGATCGAGGTGCGCGCATCGCCGACGAAGTCGGTGGCGACGACCTTGTCCTCGGTGTAGCCGAGCACGCCCTTGAGCGCGCCTTCCGACTGCGCCTTCATCTCCGCGCAGATCTCGGCGTAGGTGGCGGGCTTCTCCAGCTCGCAGGTGAGGTCGACCACCGACACGTCCGAGGTCGGCACGCGGAAGCTCATGCCGGTGAGCTTCTTGTTGAGCTCGGGGATGACCACGCCGACCGCCTTGGCCGCGCCGGTGCTGGACGGGATGATGTTCTCGAGGATGCCGCGGCCGCCGCGCCAGTCCTTGTGGCTGGGGCCGTCGACGGTGCGCTGGGTGGCGGTGGCCGCGTGCACCGTGGTCATCAGGCCGCGCTTGATGCCCCACTTGTCGTTCAGCACCTTGGCGATCGGCGCCAGGCAGTTGGTGGTGCACGAGGCGTTCGAAATGATCGCCTCGCCGGCGTACTTGGCGTGGTTCACGCCGTACACGAACATCGGCGTGTCGTCCTTCGACGGCGCCGACAGGATCACCTTCTTCGCGCCCGCGTCGAGGTGCTTCTGCGCGGTCTCCTTGGTCAGGAACAGGCCGGTCGACTCGATCACCACGTCGGCGCCGACCTCGCCCCACTTCAGGCTGGCCGGATCCTTCTCCTGGGTCAGGCGGATGCGCCTGCCGTTGACCACCAGGGTGCTGCCCTCGACCGCGACCTCGCCCTTGAAGCGGCCGTGCACGGAGTCGTACTTGAGCATGTAGGCGAGGTAGTCGGGGTCGAGCAGGTCGTTGATCGCGACGATCTCGATCTCGCTGCCGAAGTTCTGCACCGCCGAGCGCAGCACGTTGCGGCCGATGCGGCCAAACCCGTTGATGCCAACCTTGATCGCCATTGCATACTCCTGGGGGCGGAAAAAACCTGACGGAACGCCGGGCGTGGATCCCGGCAAAGAACCGCTATTTTAGCCGCTCCAGCCCACCCGTCCGACCCCATGCCCCCGCACCGCGCGCGCCGCCCGGCCGCACTGCGCCTGCTGCAGGCCTGCCTGCTGTCCGTCCTGCTCGCCGCCAGCCCGGCGACGCTGGCCTGGGGCGCGCTCGGCCACCGGCTGGTGGCGGCGCTGGCGCAGGCGCACCTGGGCCCCGCCGCGCGCCGCGAGGTGGCCGCGCTGCTCGCCGGCGAGCCGGACCCGACCCTGGCCGGCGTCGCCACCTGGGCCGACCACCTGCGCGACGACCATCCCGACCTGGCCCGCGCCACCGCCCGCTGGCATTACGCCGACACCCTCGATCCCGACTGCGCCTACCTGCCACCGCGCGACTGCGCCGCAGGCGGCTGCGCCTACGCCGCGATCGAGGCGCAGCGGCGCATCCTCGCCGACCGCGCGCAGCCGCTGGCCGTGCGCCGCGAGGCGCTGAAGTGGCTGGTCCACCTGGTCGCCGACCTGCACCAGCCGCTGCACGCCAGCCACCGGCGCGACCGTGGCGGCAACGCCTGGCAGGTGAGCCTGCGCCGCGACGGCCGCACGGTCGGCACCAGCCTGCACGCGGTGTGGGACTACGACGTGCTGGACGCGGCGGGCCTGCGCCTGCCCGCGTACCTGGCGCGGCTGCAGGCGGCGCCCTGGCCACCGCGCCACGGTGGCGTCGGCACGCCGCTGGCGTGGGCGGAAGAATCGTGCCGGCTGGTCGACGCACGCGGCCTGTACCCGCCGGGCCACAAGCTCGACGCGCGCTACCTGGATGCGATGCGTCCGCTCGCCGAGGAACGCCTGCGCGTGGCCGCGTGGCGGCTGGCGGCGCTGCTCGATGCGACGCTGGGCCCGGCGCGGGCGACGCCGCGTGGGGCCCGCTAGCCCAGCCGCGCGCGCGTCCAGCGCACGATGTCGGCCGTGCCGAGCGCGCCGGCCTGGCGCGCCACCTCGCGGCCGCCGCGGAACAGCGCGAGGGTCGGGATGCTGCGGATGCCGAAGCGGTTGCCGAGCGCGGGCTCGGCCTCGGTATCCACCTTGGCCAGCCGCACCCGCGGTTCCAGCTGGGCCGCCGCCTGCTCGAACTGCGGCGCCATCACCCGGCACGGCCCGCACCACGGCGCCCAGAAGTCCACCAGCACCGGCAGCTGGCCGCGCTCGACCTGCGCGGCGAAACCCGCCGCGTCCAGCGCCACCGGCCGGCCGGTGAACAGCGGCCGGTGGCAGCGTCCGCACGCCGGCCCCGCCTCCAGCCGCGCGGCCGGCACCCGGTTGGGCGCGTTGCAGTGCGGGCAGGCGACGAGCAGCGGATCGGTCATGCGTGGGCGGCCGCTCCTGTCGGCGCGTGGCGTTGCGCCCATCGGAGCACGCGCCGCGTGAGCGCGGCGGCATTCGCCGCGGGCCCGCGCGCCCGCTGGCGCCGGCGTCCGGCGCGGCGCATCCTGCGCGTCGTCCGGGACTTGCAGGAGGCAGGATGGCCACCCCCGCGATCCAGCCCTTCTTCCACGCCGACAGCAACACCTGGTCCTACCTGGTCGCCGATCCGGCCGGCAAGGCCGCGGCGATCGTCGATCCGGTGCTGGATTTCGACCCGAAGTCTGGCCGCACCGCGACCACTTCCGCGCAGGCGCTGCTCGACGCGGTCGCGCGCGACGGCCTCGACGTGGGCTGGATCCTCGAGACCCACGCGCATGCCGACCACCTGAGCGCCGCGCACTGGCTGAAGCAGCGCCTGCCCCGCGCCCGCGTCGCCATCGGCGCCGGCATCCGCACGGTGCAGGCCACCTTCCGCGACGTGTACGGGCTGGGGGAGGCGTTCCCCGCCGACGGCTCGCAGTTCGACCAGCTGTTCGAGGACGACGAGCGTTTCCTGGTCGGCACGCTGCCGGCACGCGTGTTCGCGGTGCCCGGCCACACGCCCGACAGCGTCGCCTACCTCATCGGCGACGCGCTGTTTCCCGGCGACTCGCTGTTCATGCCCGACGGCGGTACCGCGCGCTGCGATTTCCCGGGCGGCGACGCCGCCACGCTGTACCGTTCGATCCACCGCCTGTTCGACGCACTGCCCGCCGCCACCCGCGTGTTCGTCTGCCACGACTACGGCCCGGGCGGGCGGGCGGTCGCATGCGAGACCACGCTCGGCGCGCAGCGGCGCGAGAACCTGCACGTGCGCGATGGCATCGACGAGGCGCAATTCGTGCAACTGCGCACCACCCGCGACGCGACGCTGGCGATGCCGGCGCTGCTGCTGCCGGCGGTGCAGGTCAACATCCGCGCCGGCGCGCTGCCCGAACCGGAGGCCAACGGCGTGCGCTACCTCAAATTGCCGCTGGACCGCTTCTGAGCATGCCGACCGCGTTCACCCCGTTTGCCTCGTTGGTCGGCGGCCTCCTGATCGGACTCGCCGCCACGCTGCTGTACGCGCTGCTCGGGCGCATCGCCGGGATCAGCGGCCTCCTCAACGGCGTGGTCGACGAATCCCACGGGCGCGGCTGGCGGCTGGCCTTCCTGCTGGCGATGATCGCGGCCGCCGGTGCATGGTTCGCCTTCGCCGGCGTCGCGCCGCGCAGCGGCTTCCCGCTGCCGTGGCTGGTCGCCGGCGGCCTGCTGGTCGGCTTCGGCACGCGCCTGGGCGGCGGCTGCACCAGCGGGCACGGCATCTGCGGGCTGTCGCGCCTGTCGCCGCGCTCGCTGGTCGCGGTGCTGGCGTTCATGGGCGCGGGCGTCGCCACCGTCTTCGTGCTCCGCCACATGCCGGGGCTGCTGGCATGAAGCGCATCGCCATCGCCGCGCTCGCGGGCGCACTGTTCGGGCTCGGCCTTGCCGTCTCCGGCATGACCGATCCCGACAAGGTGCTCAACTTCCTGGACATCGCCGGCCAGTGGGATCCGTCGCTGGCGCTGGTGATGGGCGGCGCGCTGCTGGTCTCGGTGCCGGGCTTCGGATGGTGGCGCCGGCGCGGCCACGGCCTGGGCGGCATCGCGCTGCCGGCGCCACCGCCCGCGCGCATCGACGCGCGGCTGGTCGGCGGCAGCCTGGTGTTCGGCGTCGGCTGGGGGATCGCCGGCTACTGCCCGGGTCCGGCGCTCGCCAACCTCGCGCATTTCAGCCTCGAGCCGGTTGTGTTCGTGCTCGCGCTGCTGGCAGGCTCGCGGCTGGCCCGCCTGCTGCCGAACCGCGCTTGAGCGTCGTCGAACCCGGCCTCGCCGCCCTCCTCTTCCTCGTCGCCACGCTGTATGCCTCGGTCGGCCATGCCGGCGCGAGCGGCTACATCGCGGCGATGGCGCTGTTGGGCCTGGCGCCCGCGCAAGTGCGGCCGGCCGCGCTGGCGCTCAACCTGCTGGTCGGCGGCATCGGCCTGGCGCGCTGGTGGCGCGGCGGCTTCGTGCGCTGGCGCAACGTGCTGCCGTTCGTGCTGGCGTCGGCGCCGGCGGCGTTCTGCGCCGCGCAGGTGCAGTTGCCGAAGGCGCGCTATTCGCTGCTGCTCGGGCTGGTGCTGCTGGTCGCGGCGGTCGGCGTGTTCCGCCACGCGGCGCGGGCGGAACGGGAGGACCGCGACAGCGCCGGCCGGCGCGTGCCGTGGACTGCCGGACTGGGCGCGGGCGCCGCGATCGGCGTGCTGTCGGGCCTGACCGGCACCGGCGGCGCGATCTTCCTCACCCCGCTGCTGCTGTTCGCGCGCTGGATGCCCACCCGCGAGGCGAGCGGCACGTCGGTGGCGTTCGTCTGGATCAATTCGATCACCGGCCTGGCCGGCCTGCTGCACGCGAGCGGCGCGCTGCCGCGCGCGCTGCCGCTGTGGCTGGGCGCGGTGGCGCTGGGCGCGCTGCTCGGCACCCAGCTGGGCCTGCGCTGGCTGCCGGTGCGCGGACTGCGCCGGGCGCTGGGCATCGTGCTGCTGGTGGCGGCGGGGAAGCTGCTGTTCGCGTAGCGGGCAAGGTGGCGCTCCCGGGACTGGAAAAGCTCGCGGCTGCAAGCCGCTCCTACCAAGCCGCTCCTGCAGGGTTCCTGTCGCTCGATGGCTAGGGCCTGGAGACGTGCGGGTTGCCGCGCACGTACCACCGCCACGGTTCTTCCGCGGCATGGCGGATGCCGATGCGCGGGCCGACCACGGGGTCGCGTGGCGGCGGAATGCCGTCGTCGAGGATGGCGAAACCGCGGTCGGCGGTGACGAGGTCGGCGCCGTCCTGCGCGCGGTCGATGCCGAAGGCCTGGCACAGGCGGGCCGGGCCGCTGCACAGGTCGCGGTCGCGTTTCGCCGCCGGACGCGCGGCGCGCATCCGCGCGATGCCCGCGACCGGCTCCGCGGCGCGCAGCAGCACGGCGACGCCTTCGCCTTCCTCGCCGCACACGGCATTGCCGCACCAGTGCATGCCGTAGGTGAAGTAGACGTACAGCAGGCCGGGCTTGCCGAACATCACCGCGTTGCGCGGCGTCCGGCCGCGGTAGCTGTGCGCGGCGGCGTCGAGCGGGCCGCAATAGGCCTCGGTCTCGACGATGCGCGCGGCGCGGCCGTCGGCCGACACCAGCAGCTTGTTGAGCAGCTCGGGCGCGACCTCGCGCGGGTCGCGCCGGTAGAACGCGCGCGGCAGGCGCCTGCCCGCCACGCGTGGCGCGCCGCGCGTGGCCACGCTCAGCCCAGCGCGCGCGCCGCCTCGACCACGCGCTCGACGGTGAAGCCGAAATGCGGGAACAGCGCCTCGGCCGGCGCGCTGGCGCCGAACGTGTCGATGCCGATCACCGCGCCGTCGAGGCCGACGTACTTGCGCCAGAAATCGCTCACGCCCGCCTCGATGGCGACGCGCCTGCGGCAGGCCTGCGGCAGCACGGATTCGCGGTAGGCCGCGTCCTGGCGGTCGAACACGTCGGTCGAGGGCATCGACACCACGCGCACGCCGTCGCCGAGCTGCGCGGCCGCCTGCATCGCGAGGCCGACTTCCGAGCCGGTCGCCAGCAGGATCAGGTCCGGCGCGCCGACGCTGTCCCTGAGCACGTAGCCGCCCCGCCGGATCTCGGCGACCTGGGCGTCGCTGCGCGGCTGGTGGGCGAGGTTCTGGCGCGAGAAGACCAGGCACGACGGCCCGTCCGTGCGCTCGATCGCCGCGCGCCAGGCCACTGCCGACTCGACCGCGTCGCACGGGCGCCAGACGTCGTTGCCCGGGATCATGCGCAGCGACGCGAGGTGCTCGACCGGCTGGTGGGTCGGTCCGTCCTCGCCGAGGCCGATCGAATCGTGGGTGTAGACGTGGATCGCGTGCGCGCCCATCAGCGCGCTCATGCGCACGGCGTTGCGGGCGTAGTCGCTGAAGACGAGGAAGGTCGCGTCGTAGGGGATGAAGCAGCCGTGCAGCGCCAGGCCATTGGAGATCGCGGTCATCGCGAACTCGCGCACGCCGTAGTAGACGTAGTTGGCGTCGGCGGCGTCGGTCGCGACCGACTTGCTGCCCTTCCACAGGGTCAGGTTGGAATGGGCTAGGTCGGCCGAGCCGCCGTCCAGTTCCGGCAGCAGCGGCGCGAAGGTTTCGATC
>JBQCFN010000305.1:0-21856 GCA_051959035.1 Lysobacteraceae bacterium
GGGACGGGCGGCGGCGCGGCGCGCGCGGCGCGCATCAGGCCGTCGTCGCCGCGCCCCAACTCGCGGGGCGCCGCCAGCACGAGGCCGATGCGGCCGCCCTCGGTGAGGGTGGACGCCGGTTGGCCCTGCGGCACGATCGAGATCGTGCCGTCGGCGCCGATGTGCAGCGAGTCGTAGGGCGGGATCGCCAGCGGCGCGCCGTCGGCCCCGAGCACCGGCAGCCCCGACGCGGTGGTCAGCAGGCCGTTGGGAGTGAGCTGGAGGTTGCCGGCGCGGGTGTAGGCGGTGCTGCCGTCGGGTGCCTGCACGGTGAGCCAGCGGTCGGCGTGCAGGGCGACGTCGAGCTCGCCGCCGGTGTCCTGCAGCACGCCCGGCGTGGCGCTCACGCCGAGCGTGCGGTGCGCGACCGCGACGCGCGAGGCGAGTCCCGGTCCGGCGACCGGCGCGGCGACGGTGCCGTCGAGCGTGGCCTGGAAGCCGACCGTGTCCGCGTTGGACAGGTTGTGCGCCACCGATGCCTGCGCCTGCAGGCTGGCGCTGGCGCCGGTCATCGCGATGTAGAGCGCGCGGTCGGTCATGGTGCGTCTCCCCTGCCGTCCCGGCGCGCGGGCGCGGCGCCGGATGCGACGGGCCGGCCCGCTCCCGCGGCGGGAGCGGGCGCCGCCACGTCAGCGGATGTTGATCACCGTCTGGGTGATCTGGTCGTCGGTCTGGATCATCTGCGCGTTGGCCTGGAAGTTGCGCTGCGCGGTGATCATGTTGACCAGCTGCGCGGTCAGGTCGACGTTGGACGATTCCAGCGCGCCGCCGTTGATCGCGCCGAATTCCGACGTGCCGGCCTGGCCACGGCGCGGCTGGCCCGATGCGGCGGTTTCCGCCCAGCCGTTGTTGCCGAGCGACTGCAGGCCCTGCGGATTGGCGAAGTTGGTCATCGCCACCTGCCCGAGCGGCGTCGACACGCCGTTGGTGTAGCGCGCCTGCACCACGCCGTCGGCGCCGACCTCGATGCCGGTCAGGCGGCCGGTGGTGTAGCCGTCCTGGGTCAGCGAGGCCAGGCTGAAGCTGTCGCCGAACTGGGTCGAGTCGCCGAGATCGAGGGTGATGGCCATCGCCGCCGCGCCGGTGGCGGGCGTGTACGCCGGCAGCGCGATCTGCCCCGGCGAAGGCGAGGCCAGCGTGCCGGTGGCCGAGTACTGCAGCGTCTGCGCGCCGCCGACCGCGGTGCCGTCGATGGTGGTGTAGACCTGCCACTCGTTCGGGTTGGCGGTCTTCACGAAGTACAGCGACTGGCTGTGCGCCGCGCCGAGCGAGTCGTAGACGGTCAGCGAGGTGGTGCGGTTGTACGTGTTCGAATCGGTGGCGTCGAACGGCGCCACCGCCGGCGCGGCCGCGTCCGCCGGCAGGTTGCTCTGCACGGTGACGGTGGCCGAGGCCTTCGGCGCGGAATCGCCGACCGCCAGCTGCAGGTCGGACAGGCGGCCGGTGTCGAAGCCGTTGCCGGCGGCGTTGGGCAGGTAGACCTGCAGGCGCTGGCCGGACGGGTTGACCACGTAGCCGTCCTTGTCCGCGCCGAAGTTGCCGGCGCGCGAATACACGAACGAGCCGTTGTCCGACAGGGTGAAGAAGCCCTGCCCGTTGATCGCCAGGTCGAGGTTGCGGCCGGTGAAGTCGATGTTGCCCTGGCCGAACTGCTGCGCCACCGCCTGCAGGCGCACGCCGGCGCCGATCGCGTTCTTCGACAGGCCGTAGGCGGAAGCCGCGAACACGTCGCCGAACTCCGCGCGCGATTCCTTGAAGCCGGTGGTGTTCGCGTTGGCGATGTTGTTGGAGGTGACGTTGAGGTCGGCGGTGGCGGCGTTCATGCCGCTGAGGGCGATGCGCATGCTCATTGGGTGGCGCTCCGGTGGCGGTCAGCCGATGCGGCGGACGGTGGACAGCGGCACGCTGCCCAGGCCCGCGAGGTTGAGGACGAGGCCCGAGGCCTCGATCGAGACGGAATCGATGTGCGCGGCCACGCGCACGGCCAGCGCTTCGGCGTCGTCGCCGCTGCCGGCGGTGGCGCGCACGGTGTAGCTGCCGGCGGGCGCAGGATCGCCGCCGTCGGTGCGGCCGTCCCAGCTGAAGGGCAGGTTGCCGGCGGCCGGCGCGTCGACGGTCATGCGGCGCACGACCTGGCCGCTGCCGTCGACCACTTCCACCTGCACCGGGCCGGCGGAGGTGGCGACGATCTCGCCGTTGACGCCCTTGCCGGCGCCGAGCTGGAGCGAGGACGCGTCGACCAGCGCCTCGTGGCCGACCAGCGCGGCGGCGCGCAGCGCCTGGTCGTTCTCCATCACGCTGGCCATCGCGCCCATCGCGCCGTTCATCTCCTGGATGCCCTGCACGGTGGAGAACTGCGCGAGCTGGCCGAGGAACTGCGCGTTGTCCAGCGGCTTGAGCGGGTCCTGGTTCTTCAGCTGCTCGGTCATCAGGCGCAGGAAGTCGGCCTGGCCGAGGCCGTCCTTGCGCGCGCTGCCGGTGTCCACGCCGAGGCCGTAGCCGGCGTAGGGGTTGTCGGTACTGCCGGTGACGGTGGTCATGGCTTATTTGCCGAGGCCGAGGGTGGCGACGGCGAGCTCCTTGGCGGTGTTGAGCACCTCGACGTCGGCCTGGTAGCTGCGCGAGGCGGAAATCATGTCGACCATCTGCGCGACCGGATCCACGTCCGGCGCGTACACGTAGCCCTGCGCGTCCGCGAGCGGATGGCTGGGCTCGTAGCGCTTGAGCGGCGCGGCGGTGCTGTCCTGCACCGAGGTCACCTGCACGCCGGACAGCTCCGGCTTGCCGGCGACTTCCACCGCGGCGAACACCGGCTGCTTCGCCTTGTAGACCGCGTCCGGCGAACCGGCGACGCTGTCGCTGTTGGCGAGGTTGCTGGCGACGGTGCTCAGGCGCACCGACTGCGCGGTCATCGCGCTGCCGGCGACGTCGAAGATCGGAAGGTTGCTCATGGCGTCGAAGCTCCCTGGTGCGGCGGCCGCTATTCGCCGGTGATCGCGGTCAGCATCGTGCGCACCCGCGATTCGATGAACGACAGCGACGCGCGGTACTCGAGCGCGGCCTGGGCGAAGCTGGCCTTCTCGCGCTCGCTCTCGACGGTGTTGCCGTCGGCGCTGGGCTGGGTGGAGGGACGCGCATGGCGCGCGGCGGCGACGGCGGCGTCGACCGGGTCGCTGCCGGCGGCGGCCAGCGCCGGGTTCAGCGCGGCGCCGAGCGCGGCGTTGAAGTCCAGGTCCTGCGCCTTGAAGCCGGGGGTGTCGGCGTTGGCGAGGTTGGCCGACAACAGCTGCAGCCGCTGCTCGCGCAGGGCGAGCGCGGTGCCGTGGATGCCGAGCAGGGACTCGGATGCTGTCTGGATCGGATCGGACATGGCCGCCTCCGGGGAATGCACCGGAGGTCAGGCAAGCGGCGTGCCAGCGGGGCGCGTGGCGGAGCCGGAGGCGGGTGGAAACCCGCTCCCGGCGTGCAAGCGGCGGGCCGTGGGAGCGGCTAGGCGGCCAGCGCCATCACCCGCGCCTGGATGCGCTCGGCCAGCTCCCTTTCCGAGTACTTGGGCACGAAGTCGTCCGCGCCCACCCGTTCCACCATCGCCTGGTTGAACACGCCCGACAGCGAGGTGTGCAGCAGCACGAACAGGTCGGCCAGCGCCGGGTTGCGCCGGATTTCCGTCGTCAGGGTATAGCCGTCCATCGCCGGCATCTCGATGTCGGAAATGACCATCGCGTAGCGCTGGCCCGGCGGCTGGCCCTCGCGCGCCAGCTGGCCGAGGTGGTCCAGCGCCTGGCGGCCGTCGGACAGCAGCACCGCCTCCAGGCCGAGCTGCTCGAGCACCGCGCGGATCTGGTTGCGCGCGACCCGCGAATCGTCCACCACCAGCACCTGCCGGGGCGCGTCCGCGGCGACCGCGACCGGCGCCAGCGCCGAGGTCTCCTGCGCGCGCGGCGCGGATTCGGCCAGCACGCTTTCCATGTCGATCAGCTGGATCAGCTCGCCGTGGTGGCGGGTGATGCCGGTGAGGTAGTGGCAATCGGCGCCGAACTCGGGCGGCGGCTGGATGTCCTCCACCGCGATGTTGACGATGCGCTCCACCCCGGACACCAGGAAGCCCTGGACCGAGCGGTTGAACTCGGTGACCACGAGGTAGTTGGGCTCGGCGTCCTGCTCGTGCTGCTGGCCGATCGCGCGGGCGAGGTCCAGGACCGGCACGGTGCGGCCGCGCACGTCGGCGGCGCCGGCGAAGGCGCGCGGGAGCTGCGGCAGGCGGAACAGCGGCGGCCGCGGCAGCACTTCCTGCACCTTGAACACGTTCACGCCAAAAAGCTGACGCGAGCCGAGCCGGAACAGCAGCAGCGCGAGGCGGTTGTGGCCGGCCAGGCGGATGCGCTGGTCGATGCGGTCGAGGAGGTCGCGGCTCATGCCGGCGTTGTCGGCCGCGGAGCCGAAAGATTGAGCCCGCGCCCCCCTGTGGGAGCGGCCAGGGGCCGCTCCTGCACGGGCAGGGCAGGGGCCGGTGGCACGGGCGTTGCCTGTGAACGGGCGTCCGAATCCCGCACGCGGATCCGCCTTGCGCCCCGTCCTGCTCCCGCCGCTGCTGGCCAGCCTCCTCGCCGTTCCTGCGGCGTGGGCCGCCGGCGTGCAGCCACCGGCCGCGCAGCCCCTCGAGGCGATCCGCCTGGCCGCCTTCCAGGCGCTGGGCGCCGACCCCGCCCGCGCCGAGGCCACGCTCGCGCGCGGCCTGCGCCTGGCCGCCTGCGCGCAGCCGCTGCAGGCGGTTGCGAGCGGCCCGCGCACCGCGCTGGTGCGCTGCCCCGACCGCCCGGGCTGGAAGCTCTACGTGCCGGTGCAGGCGCACCGCGAGGGCGACGTCGTCGTCCTGCGCACGCCCGCCGCCGCCGGCGTGCCGCTCACCGCCGACCAGCTGCTCGTGCAGCGCCGTGCGCTGCCCGACGACGGCCCCGCACCGGCCAGCGACCCGGCGACGCTGGTCGGCCAGGTGCCGGTGCGCGCGCTGGCGCCGGGTGCGATCCCCGCGCCCACCGACTTCAGCGCCGGCCCGCCGCTGCGGCGCGGCGACCCGGTCGTGCTGCTCACCCGCATCGGCGGGATCGAGGTCCGCATGGCGGGGCGGGCGCTCGGCACCACCCATCAAGGCGGGCTGGTCTCGGCCGAAAACGTGGACAGCCACCGGGTCGTGCGCGGCCGCCTGTCCGCCCCCGGGGTGGTCGAGGTGCTGCAGTGACCCGCCATCGGCAAATCCGTGACCGACCGCTAAAGTTCCCCCGGGCCCGGCCGTTACCGGTCCCGTACACAGCACCGAGGAGCGTGCGATGACCCAGAAGATCGACGGCGGCCTGCCGCGCATCGACAGCGTGGCCACCTCCGCCACCGCGCGCGCCGGCACCGACCGCACCACGCCGGTCGCGGCCCCGGAGGGCGACAGCCTGCGCCTGACCGGCGAAGCCTCGGGCCTGCAGACGCTCGCGCGCGAACTCGGCGCGGCCCCGGCCGGGATCGACATGGCCAAGGTCCACGCCGTCCGGGCGGCGATCGCCGACGGCAGCTACCAGGTCGACCCGGCGAAGATCGCCGACCGCCTGCTCGGCCTCGAGCGCGACCTCGCCGGATGAACGCCGCCGGCGTCCTCGCCGAGCTCGAGCAGGCGCTGCAGGCCGAGCGCCAGGCGCTGGTCGACCATGACGTCGAGGCGCTGCTGCGTTCCACCCAGACCAAGCTCGCCGCCGTGCGCGCGCTGCAGGGCCTGCCCGCCGAGGCGGTGCCGGCCGAGCGCGTGCGCGCGCTGGGCGAATTGAACCAGGCCAACCACGTCCTGCTCAGCCGCCGCCGGCGCGAAGTCGCCTGGGCGCTGCGCCACCTGGGCCGCGTGGAATCGGCCGGCGTGTACGATGCTTCGGGGCAGTCCGGCGTCCGCCCGCAGGCGCGCTGCCTCGGGGTGGGATGAGCGAACACGACCAAGCCAACGCCACCGCGCCCTGGAGCGAGGACATCCTCTGGGCCCTGTCGGTGGTCGACTACGCCGCGTTGCTGCTGGGTGGCGACGACGGGCTGATCCATGCCAACGCGGCGGCGCGCGCGCTCGCCGCGCGCGCGTTCCCCGCGCGGGTGGCCCCGGCGCCCGAGCAGCTGCTCGCGCTGCTGCCGGAGGACGCCTGGGAACAGGCCCGCCGCGACGGCCGCTGGCGCGGCAGCGCGGTCGCCGCCGAGGGCGCGCTGGCGATCGAGATCGCCGCCTACGCCCGCGCCGGCGCGCGGGGCGGCGGCGAGCGCCGCATGGTCACCTTCGATGACGTCAGCGCGCGCGCCGGCCGCGAGTCGGAGCTGAGCCAGCGCCACGACGAGCTGCAGCGCACCTACCACCGCCTCGCCAGCACCCAGGAACAGCTGCTGCAGGCCGAGAAGATGGCCTCGATCGGCCAGCTCGCCGCCGGCGTCGCGCACGAGATCAACAACCCGATCGGCTACGTGCATTCCAACCTCGGCACGCTGCGCGAGTACTGCGCCTCGCTGATCGCGCTGATCGAGGCCTACGCGGCCGAACGCCCCGCCGACGATGCCGACGCGCCGCTGCGCCGGCTGCGCGAGCGGCTGGACATCGACTTCATCCTCGGCGACCTGCCGCAGCTGCTCGACGAATCGCGCGAGGGCATCGAGCGGGTAACCAAGATCGTGCAGGACCTGAAGGAGTTCTCGCACGTCGGCCGCGATGAGGAGATGCGCCAGGCCGACCTGCACAAGGGCCTGGACTCGACCCTCAACATCGTCTGGAACGAGCTCAAGTACAAGGTCCAGCTCGAGAAGCACTACGGCGAGCTGCCGCAGGTGGAATGCCATGCGTCCGAGCTCAACCAGGTGTTCCTGAACCTGCTGATCAACGCGGGCCAGGCGATCGCCGAGCGCGGCACCATCGTGCTGGCGACCGGCGTCGACGAGGACCGCGTGTGGGTGAGCATCGCCGACAGCGGCTGCGGCATCCCGGAGGAAGCGCTGCAGCGCATCTTCGATCCGTTCTTCACCACCAAGCCGATCGGCCGCGGCACCGGGCTGGGGCTGGCGATCGCCTACCGCATCGTCGCCAAGCACCACGGCCGCATCGAGGTGCAGTCGCGTCCCGGCTTCGGCAGCACCTTCCGGGTGGTGCTGCCGGTCAGGCAGCCGCGCGACGGCGACGGCGCGGCCGCGGGCTGAGCCCCGCTCAGAACGGGGTCAGCATCGGCGAGACCTGCGCCTGCTGCTGGGCGACCGCGGGGGCCGGGCGGGTGGTGGCGCAGCTGGCGATCGTGACGACCGTGATCAGCAGGGCGCCGAGGCAGGCGAGGCAGAGGTTGGCTTTCTTCATGGCGGGCTCCTGGTCCCGGGGCGGAAGGCCGCGGGTCGATGGCGCCAGTCTCCGCCGATGGGCCACGCGCTCCCTGATCCATGTCAACCGCTTCCCGGCGCCGCGACCGGGGCGTGGCGCGCGGTTGATCCAGGTCAAGCACGCGCGCCTCGCGCACGCCGCCGCGCGCCACGGGCGGTCCGCCGCCTGCGCAGGCACGCAGGCGGCGGACCCATTCCGCCGTTCAGGGAGCGCGATGCGCGCCCGCGCGCGCCGTCGGCGACGGCCCCACGCGGGCTTCGTTCAGTAGCCGTCGAGCCCGGCCGCCCGCTCCTCGTGGGCGCGGAACGCGTCGCGGATGTGCTCGCGCAGCTCGTCGTCGTTCCACGGCTTGGTGAGGAAGCGGTAGATCGCGCCGCGGTTGATCGCCTCGGTGATCGTCGCGAGGTCGGTGTAGCCCGACAGCACCATGCGGATGGTGTCGGGATAGAGGTCGCGCACGCGGGTGAGGAACTCGGTGCCGTTCATGTCGGCCATGCGCTGGTCGGACACGATCACCTGCACGCTGCGGCTGGCGAGCAGGTCGAAGGCCTCGCGCACGCTGCCGGCGGTGAGGATCTGGTAGCCGTCGCGGCGGAACAGGCGGGTGAGCGAGCGCAGCACGTTCTCCTCGTCGTCCACCAGCAGCAGGGTGCGCTCGGGGCTGGTCGCGGCGAACAGCTGCGGCAGCAGGAAGCGCTTGCGGATCAGGTCCTCGAGGCCCTCGGCCGGCATCGGCGGGCAGAACAGGTAGCCCTGGAAGAAGTCGCAGTGGTTGCGGCGCAGGAAGCCGAGCTCGGCCTCGTTCTCCACGCCCTTGGCGATCACCTTCATGCCCAGGCGATGGCCCATCGCGATGATGCCGCGCACGATCGCCGCGCTGCGCGGGTCGCTGGCGACGTTGCGGATGAAGCTGCGGTCGACCTTGAGCCGGTCGAGCGGGTACTGCGCCAGCGCGGCGAAGCTCAGCCCGCCGACGCCGAAGTCCTGCACGGTCAGGGTGACGCCGAGCGCGCGCAGGCCGGCGAGCGCGTCGTGGACGTTGCGCGCGTCCAGCGTGAGCACGCTCTCGGACAGCTCGAACTCCAGCGCCTGCCCGGGCAGGTCGAGCCGGTGCAGCAGCTCGCCGACCAGGTCCACGCAGTCCTGCCGCACCAGCATCGGGTTGGGCAGGTGCACCGACATGTTGAGGTAGTCCAGCCCTTCCATGCGCCAGTCGGCGAGCTGCTCGGCCGCCTTGCGCACCACCCAGTAGCCGAGCGGCGCGGACATGCCGGCGCGGTCGACCAGCTCGAGGAAGCGGTTGGGGCGGACCAGGCCATGGTCGCGGTTCTGCCAGCGCAGCAGCGCGTTCATGCCCTCCACGCTGCCGTCGTGGCCGTTCACGGTCGGCTGGTAGAACAGCTGGAACTCGCCGCGCTCCATCGCCACCCGCAGCGTGCGCGAGATGGTCTCGTTCGAGTCGACCGCGTCCTGGTCGGCGGAGAACAGGTCCACGCCGCTGCGCGCCTCGCGGCGCGTGCGCCGCAGCGCCTGCTCGGCGGCGGCCAACAGCGCGGCCGCGTCCTGCGCCTGGTCGGGATACACGGCCACGCCGATCGAGAGCGACACCCGCAGCGTGTACGGCGGGAAGGTCAGCGGCTTCTCGAACGCGTCGCGCAGGCGCTCGGCCACCGCGACCGCGTCCGGCTCGTCCTGCCGGTAGCCGATGCCGGCGAGGAACTGGTCGCCGCCGATGCGCCACAGCCAGCCGCCGGACGGCATCGCGTTGTGCAGGCGCGAGGCGATCGCGGCGAGCGCCTGGTCGCCGACCAGCTCGCCCATGTTGCGGTTGATCGCGCCGAACTCGTCGACGTCGATGTGCAGCAGCGCCACCCGCCGCCCGGTGGCGGAGGCGGCGGCGAGCGCGGTGGTGAGGTTGGGGCCGCCGGCGCCGAGCCGGTACAGCGACGTCAGCGGATCGACCGGGACGCCGCCGAACTCGTCATAGCGCTGCACGGCCATGCGCGCCTCAATGGGTGTCCGGCTGCTCCGCCGGGCGCGGCGCGCTGCCGAAGCCGCCATCGGCCTGCGCGGCGAGCCAGGCGAACACCGCGTAGGCGGCGACGTTCTGCGCCAGGTCCCGCGGATCGACCTTGTCGAGGGTGTCCTCGGCGGTGTGGTGGAGGTCGAAGTAATGGGTGCCGTCGTGGCTGAGCGAGGCCCAGGTGGCACCCGCCTGCGCGATCGGTCCCACGTCCGACTCCGGCCCGCCTTCGCCCTCGACCACGTCGATGCCGAGCGGCTTGAGCGCGCCGGCGATCTGCGCCACCGCCGCCTGCGCCGCGGCCGGCGCGTTGGTGTTGAAGCTGTAGATGTGGCCCGAACCGAAGTCGCTTTCCGACACCAGCACGTGCTGCGCGATCTCGCTGGCATGCGCCTTGGCGTAGGCGAAGCCGCCGTACAGCCCGCGCTCCTCGTTGGCGTAGGCGACCACGCGGATGCTGCGGTCCGGATGCAACGGCTTGACCAGCACCGCCGCCGCCATCGCGATGCCGATGCCGGCGGCGTCGTCGATCGCGCCGGTGCCGGGGTCCCAGGAGTCGAGGTGCCCGCCGAGCAGCACCACCTGCTCCGGATGCTTGCGCCCGGTGATCTCTCCGATCACGTTCTGCGAGGTGTATTCGCCGTCCCAGCCGCAGTCGAGCGCGAGGCGCACGCGGGTGTGCGGGTCGAGCGCGAGCAGGCGCGCGAGCTGCGCGGCGTCGATCGTCGACAGCGCGGCGGACGGAACCGGCGTGAGGCCGGCCGCGAAGCGGGTCACGCCGGTGTGCGGCACGCGCGAGGTGTCGGTGCCGGCCGAGCGCATCAGGAAGCCGATCGCGCCCTTGCGGATCGCCTCCGACGGGCCGTTGCCGCGGATGCCGCCACCGTTGCGGTAGTCGTGGCCGTCGCGGTAGCGCTGCATCTGGTAGTCGACGAAGGCGATCTTGCCGGCCAGCGAGCCTGCCGGCGCGGCCTTGAGCGCGTCGAGGTCGGCGAAGCGCACCACCTCGCCCTCGACGGTGCCGCCGGGGCTTCCGCCGAGCGCGGTCAGCACCAGCGGCTGCGCATGCGCGCCGAGCACCTCCCCATGTTCGCTGCGGCGCACCCATTTGGGGAACGTGACCGGCTCGGTCCAGACCTTGTCGAAGCCGAGCGCCTTGAACTTCGCCTTCGCCCACGCGACCGCGCGCGCGTCGGCCTCGCTGCCGGCCAGGCGCGGGCCCACCTCGGTGGTCAGCGACTCCACCACCTGCCAGCCGGTGCGGTCGGCGAGCGCGCGCTCGCGCAGCTGCGTGGCCCTGGCGAGCGCGTCGTCGGGGATGCGCGTGTCGGCCGCGGCAGTGCCGGCGGCGAAGGTGGCGAGCAGGGCGAGCAGCAGGGACGTGGCGCGCATCGAGGCTCCGGAGTCGCGGGCAAAAGAAGCCGCGAGCGTAGCAGCCCGCGGCTTCCGGTTCGTCGTGCCGCAGGTCATGCCGGCGGCGCGTGCGCGCTCAGCGGCGCAGCGCGTCGCGGATCTCGCGCAGCAGCTGCACTTCCGTCTCGGCCGCCGCCGGCGGCGTGCGCACGCGGTTGTAGGCCTTGAGGAAGAGGAAGATCACGAACGCGATGATCAGGAAGTCGACCACCGTCTGGATCAGCGCGCCGTAGGCGACCGCGACTTCCGGCGTCGCCACCTTGCCGGCCGCGTCGAGTACCGCCGGATGGACCACATACTTCCAGTCCGAGACGCTGACCCCGCCGGTCAGCACCCCGACCAGCGGCATGACCACGCCGTCGACCAGCGCGGTGACGATCTTGCCGAACGCGGCGCCGATGACCACGCCGACCGCGAGGTCGACGACGTTGCCTTTGGCGATGAATTCCTTGAACTCGCTGGCCATGCCCATGGACGTGCCCTCCGCGCGGTTGGATGCGGCCCCTGCGCGGGCAGCCTAGCGCACCATCCGGGCGGGCGCGATCCGCCCGTGCAGCTCCACCACGCCATCCAGGGAGGCGCTGAAGGCGTCGCCGACCTGCAGCGGTCCGACCCCGGCCGGCGTGCCCATGTACACCAGGTCGCCGGCGCGCAGGGCGTACAGCGCGGACAGCTCGCGGAGGATCTCCGGCACGTCCCAGATGAGGTCGGACAGCGCGCCGTGCTGGCGCAGCGCGCGGTTGACCCGCAGGCTGAGCGTGCGCGCGGCGAGCTCGCCGACCTCGGCCGCCGGCACCAGCTCGCTGACCGGGGCGGAAGCGTCGAAGGCCTTGCCGGTGTCCCAGGGCAGGCCCTTCGCCTTGGCGGCGGCCTGCAGGTCGCGGCGGGTCAGGTCCAGGCCGACGCCGTAGGCGAACACCAGCGCCTGTGCCTCGTCCCGGTCGAGCAGGCCGGCCGGGGCGTCGCGGCCGAGCGCGACCACCAGTTCGACCTCGTGGTGCAGCTCGTGCGTGCCGGGCGGGAACGGCACCACGCCGTCGGTCACCAGCGCGTCGGCGGGCTTGAGGAAGAACACCGGCGTGCCGCGCTGGAGCGGCACCTGGGCGCCCATCTCGCGCGCGTGGTCGGCGAAATTGCGGCCGACGCAGTAGACGCGATGGGCGGGGAAGCGCTCGTCGCGCCCGCGCACCGGCAGGCGTACGGGCAGCAGCGGCGGGAACAGGTCGGTGCCCACGGCCGGCGCTCAGGCGCCGCGCGATGCGGCGCGGGCGTCGCGCCTCATGCCGACGGCAGGGCCGGGCGGCGCACGGCGTGGAACTGGCCGTCGAGCACGCGCGGACGGCGCGCCAGCGGCTGGTGGCGATGCCGCCACAGCTTGTACAGCAGGCCCGCGCCCAGCATCGCCGTGCCGACGAACACGCTGAAGAACACCAGCACCGCGAGCAGGCCGAGGCCGAGCACGCCCAGCGCGATGCGCGCCAGCGGATGGCGCGGTTTGCGCGGCGAACGCATGCGGTGGAAGAAGGCGCGGCGCGAAGAAGAGCGGAAGGCGAACACGGCGGTCGTGACACAATGCTGCGGGACGCCGAGTATCCGGCGGCATGCAGGCAAGGGTGTGAGGACTTCGTTAAACCGTGACCCCGGCCCGGAAGACGGCGCCGATGCGCCGCTGGCGGCGCTCGAGGCGTTGCCCGACGGCGGCCTCGCCGCACTGGAGGCGCGCGTGGACGGCCAGGACGAGGCGCTGATCGTGCATCGCCAGGGCGATCACGTGCGCGCCTGGCTCAACGTCTGCCCGCATGCCGGACGCCGGCTCGACTGGGCCCCGGGCGAATTCCTGCGCGCGAAGAACGGCGACGTGGTGTGCGCGGTGCACGGCGCCACCTTCGAGCTCGCGGACGGCGCGTGCGTCGCCGGTCCCTGCCGCGGCGATCGCCTGCGCGCGGTGGCGCTGGAAGTGCGCGACGGCGCGGTGTGGCTGGCGCGGGACGCGACGTAGCGCCGCGGTCGCCGCGCGGGCGTCAGAACATCAGGTTGACCGCCAGCACCACGATCGTGGTGTACACCAGCGACAGCGGCGCGCCGACCCGCCAGAGCTCGGCGGCGGTGTAGTCGGCCGGGCCGGTGATCATCGACACCGACGGGTTAGACGCGGTCATGAAGTTGTTCGACGCCGACAACGCGACGATCAGCGCGAACGCGGTCGGGTTGCCGCTCACCGCCAGCGCGAGGTTGATCGCCAGCGGCACCATCACGATGGTCGCGCCGACGTGGCTGATCACCAGCGAGAAGCTGGTGGTGAGCAGCGCCAGCACCAGTTCGATCACCCACACCGGCATCCCGGCCGGCAGGCGCTCGATGGTGTGGCCGGCCACCCACGCCGCCGCGCCGCTGCTGTCCATCGCCCAGCCCAGCGGGATCAGGCAGGCCATCAGGAACACGGTCTTCCAGTTGATCGCCGCGTAGGCCTCGTCGATCTTCAGCACGCCGGTCACCAGCATGCCGGCCACGCCGGTCATCAGCGCGATCGAGGCGGGGATCCTCGACGACAGCGCGATCGCCATCGTCAGCGCGAAGATGATCATCGCCGCGCGGAACTTGTGCGGGCGCTGCTCGCCCTTCGGGTAGTCGGTGACCACGACGATGTCGCGGTTGCGCGCCACGTCGGCGAGGTCGGTCCAGATGCTGTGCAGCACCAGCATGTCGCCCGAACGCAACGCCTGCTTGCGCACGTTCTCGGTCATCACCTGCTTGTCGCGGTTGATCGCCAGCAGGCTGATGCCGTACTGCTTGCGCAGCTGCAGCTCGGCCGGGGTCTTGCCGATGTAGCGCGAGGTCGGCGGCACCACCGCCTCGGAGATGCCGGCGCGGCTCGGGTTGAACAGGTCGCCGAACTCGCGCAGGCGGGTCGACAGTCGCAGGAAGTTGTTCTGGGCGAAGTCGGCCACTTCCTGCCTCGGGCCCATCGCGCCGAGCACGCTGCCGACCCAGATGCGCGCGTCCGACGGCGGCGCCAGCCGCGACTCGTTGCCGGTCTTGAGCGCCAGCAGCAGCGGCGCGCCATGCAGCGCCTCCGCCTCGCCCAGCGACATGCCGACCAGCGGGCTGTCGGCGCTGACGGTGAGCTCGTAGACGTCGCCGTCGATGCCGTAGGTGCGCGCGAAGTAGCTCTGCGTGCGCGCCGGGGTGACGCCCTTGTCGCCGTCCTCGCGCAGCAGCCTGGCGCCGAAGAAATGGAAGTAGGCCAGCCCGGCGACCAGCAGCGCGAGGCCGATCGGCATCGGCGCGAACATGTGCAGCGGCTTGAGCGTGGCCACGCCGGAGGGCAGGTTCGCGTTGGCCGAGACCAGCAGGTCGTTGAGCAGGATCAGCGGCGAGTTGCCGACCATGGTCAGGCCGCCGCCCATGATGATCGCCGCGGCGATCGGCATCAGCAGCCGCGACAGCGGGATGCCGGTGCGCGCCGACAGGCGCGAGGCGATCGGCATGTAGAGCGCCGTCACCGAGGTGTTCTGCATGATCGAGGAATTGACGCCGGCGATCGCCGAGCTCAGCAGCAGCAGGCGCGACTCGATGCCGTTCGCGCGCCGCAGCAGCCAGCTCGCCAGGCGGTTGAGCGCGCCCGTGCGGTCCAGGCCCACGCCCAGGATCATCGTCGCGATCACGTTGATCACCGCATCGGACGAGAAGCCGCGGAACAGGTCCTCCGGCGCGACCAGCCGGGTCAGCCCGAGCAGCACCAGCACGACCAGGGCGACGACGTCGGCGCGGATGCGCTCGAACACGAACATCACCATCGTGAAGCCCACCAGCCCGAGCACGAGCTTCATGTCGGTGGTGAGCGTCAGCGCGGTGTCCATGCCGGGGCGTGTGGCTCGGGGCTAGGGGCGGGGCGGCGGCACGGAGCACGGGCGTGCGCCGGGCCGGTGGCGGGTGGTCATGGAGCGGTCGCTGGGCCGATCCCTCATCCTGGTCCCTGGAACCTGTCGTACACGAGATCCCACACGCCGTGCCCGAGCTTCTGCCCGCGCGTCTCGAAATGGGTCTGCGGGCGCCAGTCGGGCCGCGGCACCGCGCCGCGCGGACCGGCGCGGTTGGACAGGCCGGGCGTGGCGTCGAGCACGTCCCACATCTGCTCGGCATAGTCATGCCAATCGGTGGCGAGGTGCAAGCGCCCGCCCGGCGCCAGCTTGCGCACCAGCAGGGCGGCGAAGTCCGGCTGCACCAGCCGGCGCTTGTGGTGGCGCTTCTTGTGCCAGGGGTCGGGGAAGTAGATGCGGACCTCGTCGAGCGCGCCGTCGGCGACCTCGTGCTCGAGCACCTCCACCGCGTCGTGGTGGTACACGCGCACGTGGCTCGCGCCGTCGGCGGCCAGCGCGTTGAGCAGGCGGCCGACGCCGGGGGCGTGCACCTCGATGCCGATCAGGTCGCGGGCGGGATCGTGCCGGGCGGCATGGCGCAGCGCCTCGCCGTTGCCGAAGCCGATTTCCAGCACGCGCCTGGCGCGGCGGCCGAACACCGCGTCGAAATCGCGCGGCTGGCCGGTGTAGTCCAGCCCGTAGCGCGGCCAGAGGTCGTCGAAGGCGCGCTGCTGCGCCGGGGTGAAGCGGCCCTGGCGCAGCACGAAGCTGCGCACCTTGCGGTGCCCTTCCTCGATGGTGAAGGGCTTGGGCGGCGTCTTCGCGCCGTCGCTGGTGAACGGATCGGTCATGCGTCCGTCAGGCGACCAGGCCGTCGACCGGCGAGGACGCGCTGGCGAAGCGCTTGCGCGGGATGCGCCCGGCCCTGGACGCGGCGCGGCCGGCTTCCACCGCCAGCTTCATCGCGTGGGCCATCAGCACCGGATCCTTCGCCCCGGCGATCGCGGTGTTCATCAGCACGCCGTCGCAGCCGAGCTCCATCGCGATCGCGGCGTCCGAGGCGGTGCCCACGCCGGCGTCGACGATGATCGGCACCTTCGCGTTCTCGACGATCTCCAGCAGGTTCCAGCGGTTCTGGATGCCGAGGCCGGAGCCGATCGGCGCCGCCAGCGGCATCACCGCGACGCAGCCGATCTCCTCCAGCCGCCTGGCCAGGATCGGGTCGTCGCTGGTGTAGACCATCACCTCGAAGCCGTCGGCGACCAGTTGCTCGGCGGCGGCAAGGGTCTGCACGACGTCGGGGAACAGCGTCTTCTGGTCGCCCAGCACCTCGAGCTTGACCAGCGTGTGGCCGTCGAGCAGCTCGCGCGCGAGCCGGCAGGTACGCACCGCGTCGGCGGCGGTGTAGCAGCCGGCGGTGTTGGGCAGGATCGTGTAGCGGTCCGGCGGCAGCACGTCGAGCAGGTTGGGCTCGCCGGGGGTCTGGCCGCCCGCGTTGTTGAAGAACGGGGTGCGGCGGATCGCGACGGTGACGATCTCGGCGCCGGCGGCCTCGGTGGCGCGGCGGGTCTCGTCGAGGTCCTTGAACTTGCCGGTGCCGGTGAGCAGGCGCGAGCGGTAGGCGCGGCCGGCGATGACGAGGGGGTCGGGCAGGGTTTCAGCGCCGGTCGCGCGGCCGGCGGCGGGGGCATGTGGGGTCATCCGTACATGGTAGCAGCGGGCTGCGGCGCGCCCGTGTCCGTGCCGCGGCGGCTTTGGCGTACAGGCAAGGGAGCGTGCCGCGGCGACGGTAACCACCCCTGGCCGTCGCCGGGGCGGCTCACGCGCGATGCGCCCACCGGGCGGTTGCAAGGGCACACCCGGCGCAAGCCGGGGCCGCAAAGCCAACGGATCCCGGCGGGCTCCCCGCCACCGGGGTGGCCGGGCTCCCTCCCGCAGGTGGCGCGCATCGCGCGTTTTTTCCTGCCCCGGCGCCTCAGCCGCCGCCGAGGGCGTGCACGATCTCGACCCGGTCGCCTTCCCGCAGCAGGCGGGTGGGGTGCGCGCCGCGCGGCACGATCTCGCCGTTGACCTCGACCGCGACCCGCTGCCCGGCCAGCCCGGCGTCCTCGAGCAGGCGGGCGATGCTGCAGTGCTCGCCGGGAATCGTGCGCGGCGCGCCGTTCAAGCGGATGTCCATCCCCGCATTGTCCGCGCTGGCGGCCGGCGGGCCAAGCCGCTGGCTGCTTGAGCCCGGCCGCGCGTTCGTGAAACGATCGGCGCCATCCGGGGGCGTATCGCGCGCGACCGGCCCAACCGCAGAGGATCCTGCATGTCCTTCCGACCGCTCCGCTCCATCCTCGCCGCCGCGCTCGCCGTGGCCGCGACGCCGGCGTTGGCCGCCGACACCTTCACCCAGTTCTCCAGCACCGTGTTCTTCGGCGACAGCCTCACCGACTCGGGCTTCTACCAGCCGGTGCTGGTGGCCCAGTACGGCCCGAGCGCCGGCGTGGCCGCGCGCTTCACCACCAACCCGGGCCTGGTGTGGGCGGAGTTCCTCGCCGACTACTACGGCTCCAACGCGACGCCGGCATGGCAGCTCACGCCGGGCGGCATCGTCGCCGGCGCGGGCAACAACTACGCGGCCGGCGGCGCCACGGTCGAGGTCGGCGCCGGCTTCCCGCCGACCCCTCCGACCCAGTTCGCGCCCTCGCTGACCACCCAGGTCCAGGCCTACCTCGGCGCCACCGGCGGCGCGGCCGATCCGAACGCGCTGTACACCGTGTGGGGCGGCGCCAACGACCTGTTCTTCTTCCTCAACGGGCTGACCACCCAGGCCCAGTTCCTCGGTGCCGCGGGCCAGGAAGTGCAGCTGGTCGGCGCGCTGCAGGACGCCGGCGCGCGCTACGTGCTGGTGCCGACCATGCCCGACGTGGGCCAGACCCCGTTCGGCCTGTCGCAGGGCCCGGCCGGTTCGGCGGCGATCACCCAGCTGGTGCTCGGCTACAACGCCACGCTGTTCGGCGGCCTCGCCCAGAACGGCCTGCGGGTGATCCCGCTCGACACCTACACCCTGCTGCACGAGATCACCGCCGATCCGTCCACCTACGGCTTCAGCAACGTCACCACCCCGGCGTGCGGCGCCGCGGCTTCGCTCGGCTGCACCCCGGCCAACTTCACCGATCCGTCGGCGGCGCTGACCTACGTGTTCGCCGACGGCGTGCATCCGACCACCGGCGCCCACCAGGTGCTGGCGCAGTACGCGGTGTCGGTGCTGGAGGCGCCCAACCAGGTCGCCATGCTGCCGCACACCGAGGCGGTCACCGGGCGCGCGCGCGCCGAGCGCGTCGCCGCGCAGCTGCAGGCGCGGCCGGCCGGCGACGGCATGCGCTGGTGGGGCGGCGTGGACGGCGATTTCCAGCGCTACGGCGATGGCGACCTGTACGACGGCAACGGCGCCAGCGCCAGCTTCGGCGTGGCCTGGGGCGCGGGCAGCCTGCAGTACGGCGGCTTCGCCGGCTTCGGCCACCAGGACTTCGACTGGGGCCTGCGCCGTGGCGACTTCAGCCAGCGCGACGCCACCCTCGGCGGCTTCATCGGCTGGTCCGGCGGCAACGCCTGGGTGAACGGCCAGCTCAGCTACAGCCACCTCGGCTTCGACACCGACCGCGCCATCGTGCTCGGCCAGGCGGTGCGCACCCAGCACGGCTCGACCGACGGCCGCAACATCAGCCTCGGCGTCGACGCCGGCTGGACCTTCGACAGCGGCAACTGGCACCAGGGCCCGGTGGCCTCGCTGCTGTACCAGCGCATCGACGTCGATGGCTTCGCCGAGGACGCGCCGACCCAGTCGACCTCGCTCGCCTACCCGGACCAGCGCTTCCGCTCGCTGACCGGCAGCCTCGGCTGGCAGGTCAGCTACACCGCCAACGACCACCTCACCCCGTACGCGCGGGTGGCCTGGGACCGCGAGTTCCGCGACATGCCGGCGCAGGCGTTCGCGCGCGCGCAGTCGATCCCGGGTTCGCTCGACTACGCGGTGCCGGGCATCCAGTTCGACCGCACCTACGGCACGCTGCTGCTGGGCGCGCGGACCAGGCTGTTCGGGCTGGACGCCAACGTCGGCGCCAGCACCACCGTGGCGCAGGAAGGCGGCAACGACACCAGCGTGTTCGTCACCCTGGGCAGCGGCTTCTGATCGCCTGGCGGCGGGGCGCCCGTCGCGGGAGTCCCGCCGCGTTGCCAGCCGCCGCGCGGCGGGCATAGACTTCGCCCCATGCGGGTGTAGTTCAATGGTAGAACTGCAGCTTCCCAAGCTGCTAGCGTGGGTTCGATTCCCATCACCCGCTCCACATTCCGGCAACGGCGGCCCTGCTCCAATGGCCGCCGTTTTCGTTTCCGCAACGCTCGGTGGCATGCATGTCCGACGTGGTCGTGCTCGGCTGGCGGGAATGGGTGGCGCTGCCGGACCTCGGCATCGCCCGCCTGCGCGCCAAGGTCGACACCGGCGCGCGCAGTTCGTCGCTGCACGTGGACGCGCACTGGCGCTTCGTCGAGGGCGGCGCGCCGTGGATCGGCTTCCGCCTGCACGTGGGCCGGCGCCGGCCGCAGCCGGTCGAGGCGTGCGCGCCGCTGCACGACGAGCGCGAGGTCGTCGACTCCGGCGGCCATCGCAGCCGCCGGCTGTTCCTGCGCACGACCCTGCGGCTTGCCGGCCAGGCGCGCCTGATCGAGCTCAACCTGTGCGACCGCCGCGGCATGCTGTTCCCGATGCTGCTCGGGCGCAGCGCGCTCGACGGCATGTGCGTGGATCCGGCGCGCTCGTTCGTGCACGGCGGCGCGCGGCCGGACCCATGCGTGGAGATCCCATTTCCCGGCCCGGCTGCGCCGCTTCCGGCCAGGCATCCCCTCTTCCCGATCCAGACCCGATGAAACTCGCCATCCTTTCGCGCAACGGCAAGCTCTACTCCACCCGGCGCCTGGTCGAGGCCGCGCGCGAGCGCCACCACAGCGTGCGCGTGCTCGACCCGCTGCGCTGCTACCTGCGGATCAGCTCCGACGGCTTCCGCATCCACTACAAGGGCCGGCCGGTGTCCGGCTACGGCGTGGTGGTGCCGCGCATCGGCGCGTCGATCACCCGCTACGGCACCGCGGTGCTGCGCCAGTTCGAGCTGATGGGCTGCTACACCCCCAATTCGTCCGACGCCATCCTCAAGGCCCGCGACAAGCTGCGTTGCCACCAGCTGCTGGCGGCGCAGGGAATCGGCCTGCCGGACACGGTCTTCGGCGACAACCCCGACGACACCGCCGACCTGCTGTCGCTGCTCGGCCCGCCGCCGCACGTGATCAAGCTCAACGAAGGCACCCAGGGCACCGGGGTGATGCTGACCGAGAAGCCGTCCGCCTCGCGCAGCGTGATCGAGGCGCTGCGCGGCCTGTACGCCAACTTCCTGGTGCAGGAGTTCATCGCCGAGGCCAGGGGGGCCGACCTGCGCTGCTTCGTGGTCGGCGGCGAGGTGGTGGCGGCGATGCGCCGGCAGGCGGCCAAGGGCGAGTTCCGCTCCAACCTGCACCGCGGCGGGACCGCCCGCCCGGTCCGCCCCACCGAGGCCGAGGCGGCCGTGGCGGTGCGCGCGGCCGCGGGGCTCGGCCTGGGGGTGGCCGGCGTGGACCTGATCCGCTCCCGGCGGGGGCCGCTGGTGCTGGAGGTCAATTCCTCGCCCGGGCTGGAGGGGATCGAGGACGCCACCGGGGTGGACGTGGCCGGCCGGATCATCGAGCACGTCGTGGCCGCCGGCAGCCCGGCGCCGCGCCGGCCGGCCGTGCGGCTGGCCCTGCCTCCCCCGGGCCTGCCCCGGCCGGTACCCCGGCTGCGCGCCTGATCGCGCGGATGGGACGGGTTTAACAGCCCTTTAATCGGGCCGGGGCTACCGTGTCCGGGCCGCATTCCCGCCGGCCCGGAGTGGCTCCTCCCGGCGGCGGAGTACGGTAATCGGGGCACTTCTTGGCCCAGGCGCGGTCACGCTCCTGGGTCTTTTTCTGCCTGCCCGGCGGAGGTCCCGCGGCCGAGCCCGGCCGTTCACCAAGGCCCGTGCCAGAATCCACCGTCGCCCCGGCGCCGCAGCAAGGACCATCCCGATGCGCATCCTCGTCATCGAAGACAACAGCGACATCGCCGCCAACCTGGGCGACTACCTCGAGGACCGCGGCCACACCGTCGACTTCGCCGCCGACGGCATCACCGGCCTGCACCTGGCGGTGGTCAACGACTTCGACGCGGTCGTGCTCGACCTCAACCTGCCCGGCATGGACGGCCTGGAGGTCTGCCGCAAGCTGCGCAACGACGCGCGCAAGCAGACCCCGGTGCTGATGCTGACCGCGCGCGACTCGCTGGAGAACAAGCTCGCCGGCTTCGACTCCGGCGCCGACGACTACCTGATCAAGCCGTTCGCGCTGCAGGAGGTCGAGGTCCGGCTGAACGCGCTGGCGCGCCGCGGCAAGGGCGTGCAGACCCGCGTGCTCGAGGTCGCCGACCTCGAATACAACCTCGACACCCTGGAAGTGCGCCGCGGCGGCAAGCTGCTGCAGCTCAACCCGACCGCGCTGAAGATCCTGCAGGCGCTGATGGAGGCTTCGCCGGCGGTGGTGACGCGGCAGGAGCTGGAGACGCGGGTGTGGGGCGAGGAGCTGCCGGACTCGGATTCGCTGCGCGTGCACATCCACGGCCTGCGCCAGGTCGTCGACAAGCCCTTCGGCACCCAGCTGATCCAGACCCGCCACGGCATCGGCTACCGCATCGCCGCGCCGGAACCGGCCGCCTCCTGACGCCCGCGCGCGCCACCGCATGACCCGACCGATCGTGCCGGCGCCCGCGCGCCGCAAACCCACGCGTTACCGGCGGCGCCTGCGCAGCCGCATCGTGCTCTCGTTCCTGCTGCTCGGCTTCGGGCTGACCCTGCTGCTCGCCGTCGCGACCAACTGGGCGCGCTCGCGCGTCGAGAACCAGCTGGTCGAGGACCTGATGAACCGCAACATCGACGAGTACGCGCGTCGTTACTACGCCGACCCGGGCCACAACCCGGCGGTGCCGGTCGAGCAGATCCGCGCCTATGCCTTCGCGCCGGACAGCGAACGGCTGCAACGTGACTTCCCCGAATGGAAGGCGTT
>JBQCFN010000306.1:0-4245 GCA_051959035.1 Lysobacteraceae bacterium
TGATCGCGCGCCGGCGCGGGCGCGAAGCCTGCTTCCGCGCGTTCCTGCACAACCACTGGGTCGGCGCGGCGGTGTTCGCCGGGATCGCGCTGGATTTCGCGCTGCGGCGCTGACGTCCCTTCACTCGCGGAGCGAATCCGACCATGCCTGCCGACCACCGCCCCGGGATGCTGGAAGCCATCGCGCTGCGCTGCGCGGCCTTCGCCGAACGCTGGTTCCCCGACGCCTGGGTGTTCGCGGTGCTCGGCGTGGTGCTGGTGGCGCTGGCCGCGCTGGCGTTCGGCGCCTCGCCGGCGGCGACCACGCAGGCCTTCGGCAAGGGCTTCTGGAGCCTGGTGCCCTTCACCATGCAGATGGTGTTCGTGGTGGTCGGTGGCTACGTGGTCGCCAGCGCGCCGGTGGTGGCGCGCGCGATCGCGTGGCTGGCACGGCTGCCGCGCAGCGGTCGCGGTGCGGTCGCGTTCGTCGCCCTGCTGTCGATGCTGGCCTCGCTGCTGAGCTGGGGCTTCTCGCTGGTGTTCGGTGGATTGCTGGTGCGCGCGCTGGCGCGCCGCAGCGAGTTGCGCATGGATTACCGCGCCGCCGGCGCCGCCGCCTACCTCGGGCTCGGCGCGGTGTGGGCGCTGGGGCTGAGCTCCTCGGCCGCGCAGTTGCAGGCCAACCCCGGCAGCATGCCGCCGGCGCTGCTCGCGGTCACCGGGGTGCTGCCGTTCACGCAGACCATCTTCCTGTGGCAGTCGCTGCTGCTCACCGCGGTGCTGGTCGCCGCCTCGGTGCTGGTCGCATGGCTGACCGCGCCGCGCGGCGCGCTGGCGCGGCCGGCGGAGGACTGCATCGGCGCCGACGCGATGCGCGCACCCGCAGCCACGCCGGCGCGGCCGGCGCGGCCGGGCGAATGGCTGGAACACAGCCCGCTGCTCACCGTGCTGCTGTCGCTGCTCGCGTTCGGCTGGCTCGCGGGCGAGTTTCTCGCCAAGCCGGCCTCGGTTGCGATCGCCGACCTCAATACCTACAACCTGGTGTTCCTCTCGCTCGGGCTGCTGCTGCACTGGCGGCCGCGCAGCTTCCTCGACGCGGTGGCCAGGGCGGTGCCGGGCACCAGCGGCGTGCTGATCCAGTTCCCGCTGTACGGCGGCATCGCGGCGATCCTCACCGGCGCCCCCGGGGCCGACGGCGCGAGCCTGGCGCACCGGCTGTCGCAGCTGTTCGTGGCGGTGGCCTCGCGCGACAGCTTCCCGCTGGCGATGGGCGCGTATTCGGCGGTGCTGGGTTTCTTCGTGCCCTCCGGCGGCGGCAAGTGGCTGGTCGAGGCGCCGTACGTGATGCAGGCGGCGAACGCGCTGCACGTGCACCTGGGCTGGGCGGTGCAGACCTACAACGCGGCGGAGGCGTTGCCCAACCTCGTCAATCCGTTCTGGATGCTGCCGCTGCTCGGCATCCTCGGGCTGAAGGCGCGCGACCTGGTCGGCTACACCTTCGTGCAGCTGCTGGTGCACGTGCCGCTGGTGCTCGGCCTGCTGTGGCTGCTGGGCAAGACGCTGGCGTACGCCGCGCCCGTAATGCCTTAGCAGTGTGGTGTAGGAGCGGTTTGCAGCCGCGAGCTCTTCCTGCCCTTGCAGGAGCGACGTCAGTCGCCACCTGGAGTGTCGACGGTGCTTGGTCGCTGGAGGAGCGCGTAAAGCTCGCGGCTACAAGCCGCTCCTACTGGGTGGCTTCCGCGCATCGCCCGGCTACGGCACGCGCGCGCACACCCACGCATCCACGCGCGCGACGCCGGCGCGGCGCAGGGCCTGCGCCGCCGCGTGCCGGGTGGCGCCGGTGGTCATCACGTCGTCGACCAGCACCACGTGCGCCGGCAGGTCCGCGCCCGGCGGCGCCGCGAACGCGCCGCGCACGTTGCGCCGGCGCGCGGCAGCGTCGCGCTCGCTCTGCGCCGCGGTCGCGCGCACGCGCCGCAGCAGGCCGTCGCGCAGCGGGATGCGCAGTGCGCGGGCGAGCGGCCGGGCCAGTTCCAGCGCCTGGTCGTAGCCGCGCCGGCGCAGCCGGGAGACGTGCAGCGGGACCGGCACCAGTGCGTCGGGCCGGGGCAGCCCGGCGAAGGCGTCGGCCATCAGCTGCGCCAGCAGGCGGCCGGCGGCGAGGTCCTCGTGGAACTTGAAGCGCGGCAGCAGGCGGTCGACCGGGGCGGCGTACAGGCAGGCGGCGTGGGCCTCCTGCAGCGGCGGTGGCGCCGCCAGGCAGCCGCCGCACACCGCCCCGGTCTCCCCGCCCGGCAGCGGCAGCGCGCAACGCCGGCAGGCACGGCCCTGCCACGGCAGGGCGTCGGCGCAGGCCGGGCACAGGTCCCAGGCCTCGCCGCCCGCCTCGCCGCACACGAGGCAGCGGGTCGGCCACAGCAGGCGGCTGGCGTCGTTGCGCAGCCAGAAGCCGAGCCGGCGGCGCAGGCCGTCAACTTCGACGGGGGCGGTTTGGTTGACAGCCACGGACATGCTTTCCAGACTGCCCGGCTCACCCGCCCGCCGCCGTCGGAAAATCCCCATGCCCGTCGTCAGTCCGCTCCCCGGCAACGCCTCGTCCGTCCTCCGCCACGACTGGGCGCGCGACGAGGTGCTGGCGCTGTTCGCGCTGCCCTTCCCCGAACTGCTGCACCGCGCCGCCGGCGTGCATCGCGCGCACTTCGATCCCACCGAGGTGCAGGTCAGCACCCTGCTGTCGGTGAAGACCGGCGGCTGCCCCGAGGACTGCGGCTACTGCCCGCAGGCGGCCCGCTACCACACCGGGGTCGAGGCGACCAAGCTGATGGCGACCGAGGACGTGGTCGCGAAGGCGAAGCAGGCCAAGGCCGCGGGCGCCTCGCGCTTCTGCATGGGCGCGGCGTGGCGCTCGCCCAAGGACCGCGACATCCCCAAGGTCGCGGCGATGATCCGCGAGGTGAAGGCGCTCGGCCTGGAGACCTGCGCGACCCTCGGCATGCTCAGCGAGCCGCAGGCGCACGCGCTGAAGGACGCCGGCCTGGACTACTACAACCACAACCTCGACACCGCGCCGGAGTTCTACGGCGAGATCATCCACACCCGCGAGTACCAGGACCGCCTGGACACGCTGTCGCACGTGCGTGACGCCGGCATGAAGACCTGCTGCGGCGGCATCGTCGGCATGGGCGAATCGCGCGCGCAGCGGGCCGGCCTGCTGCAGGCGCTGGCGAACCTGCCGGCGCACCCGGACTCGGTGCCGATCAACCGCCTGGTGCAGGTCGAAGGCACGCCGCTCGCCGGCACGAAGGAACTCGACCCCTTCGAATTCGTGCGCACGATCGCCGTCGCCCGCCTGCTGATGCCGCGGTCGATGGTGCGGCTGTCGGCGGGGCGCGAGACGATGAGCGACGAACTGCAGGCGCTGTGCTTCCTCGCCGGCGCCAACTCGATCTTCTACGGCGAGAAGCTGCTGACCACCGGCAATCCCGACACCGGGCGCGACCAGGCGCTGTTCGAACGCCTCGGCCTCCGGCCGATGCACGTCGCCGAACAGCAGGCCGGCACCGCGCCCGCAGGCCTGTGCGGCGAGACCGTGCACGCGGCGATCACCGCGGACGCCGGCACCGCCTGACCATGGCACGGCCGGCGCTGCATGAGCGCATCGCGTCCGCGCGCGCGCAGCGCGAGGCGCAGGGGCGCGTGCGCGTACGCCGCACGGTCGCGCGTCGCGACGGTGCGCGCGCGCTGGTGCTAGACGCAGGCGGCGAGGGCCGCTGGCTGGCCAACTTCAGCGGCAACGACTACCTCGGCCTGGCCGCGCAGTTCGCGGTCGCCGGCGCGCTGCAGGACGCGGCCGCGCAGCACGGCGCCGGCGCCACCGCCTCGCACCTGGTCTGCGGCCACCACGCGCTGCACGACGCGCTGGAGCAGGAGCTTGCCGACTGGCTCGGCGCACCGCGCGCGCTGCTGTTCGGCAGCGGCTACCTCGCCAACCTCGCGGTGGTGCAGGCCCTGCTCGGCGACGACGACCTGTGCGTGCAGGACCGGCTCAACCACGCCAGCCTGATCGATGCCGCGCGCCTGGCCGGCTGCCGCCTGCGCCGCTATCCGCACAACGACGCCGAAGGCGCGCTGCGCCAGCTGCGCGGCGCGCCCGAGGCCGCGGCGCTGCTCGCCACCGACGGCGTCTTCAGCATGGACGGCGACGTCGCGCCGCTGCGCGACCTCGCGCTGGTCGCGCGCGTGCAGGGCGCCACGCTTTACGTCGACG
>JBQCFN010000307.1:0-4383 GCA_051959035.1 Lysobacteraceae bacterium
CGCCTCGACCTGCGCGCGCGGCACCGACAGGTCGCGCGCGAGTTGCACGCGCTGGTGGGCGTCGGTGTAGCGGCCCTCCGCGATGTCGCGCCGCGCCTGCGCGAGCGCGGCGGCACCGACCCGCGCCAGGCCCTCGCGCGCGTCGTTGCGGTCGGGGTCGATGGCGAGCGCGGCCTCGTACAGCTCGCGCGCGCCACGCCCGTCGGGCGCGCTCAGGCGGCCCTGCGCGAGCGCCTGCTGCGCCTGCTCCAGCAACGCCTGCGCATGCGTGTGCGGCCACAGGCGGTCGGCCAGCGGCTGGCGGTAGGCGAGCAGCAACGTGGCCAGCAGCAGTACGACCAGCGCGGCCGGCACCAGCCAGCCCAGCCCGCCCGCGGGCGCGGCGGGACGCCGGAATCGCAGCCATGCACGCAGGCGGTCCATCCGCGCAGGATAAGCGCGCCTATGCGCGGCGCGCGCGCTCCACGCCGGGCAGCGCGTCCAGCCGCGCCAGCAGCCGCGAGAGCTGGCCGAAGTCGGCCACGCGCAGCCGCAGGCGCAGCCGCACCTGGCTGCCGCGGCCGTTCTCGCTGCGGATCGCGAGCACGTGCGCGTCCTCCTGCGCGATCAGGTTGGTGATGTCCTTGAGCAGCCACTTGCGGTCGATCGCGTCGATCACGACCTCCGACTCGGCGCCCGCGCCACGGCTGCCCCATTCGACCGGCAGCACGCGCTGCGGCTGCGCCGCCGACAGGCGCAGGAAGGTCGCGCAATCCTGCCGGTGCACGCTCACGCCGCGGCCGCGGGTGAGGTAGCCCACCACCGGCTCGCCCGGCAGCGGCTGGCAGCAGCGCGCCGGTTGCGCGAGCAGGTTGCCGAGCCCGACCACGGTGAAGCCGGTCGCCGCGCCGCGCTGCTGCGGCGCGCGCACCACCGGCGCCGGTCCGCCCTCGCGCGGCTCGGCGCGCGCGCGTTCGGCGTCCGCGAGCACGCGCGCCACCTGGTGCGGGCCGACGTCGCCCAGCGCGACCAGCACCTGCAGGTCCTCCAGCGTGGCCGCGTTGAACTTCGCCAGCGCCGGCGCCGGATCGGCGGTGTGCAGGCCGAGCCGCTTGAGTTCCCTGTCCAGCAGCTCGCGGCCGGCCTGCACGTTGCGCGCGCGGTCCAGCTTGTTGAACCAGTTGCGCACCTTCTCGCGCGATCGCGGGCTGGCGAGGAAGCCGTTCGACACCACCAGCCAGTCGCGCTTGGGCTCGCCGGTCTTCGCGGTCAGGATCTCGACGCGGTCGCCGCTGGCCAGGTGGTGGTCCAGCGGCACGATGCGGCCGTTGACCTTGGCGCCGCGGCAGCGGTGGCCGACCTCGGTGTGGACGTGGTAGGCGAAGTCGAGCGGGGTCGCCCCCAGCGGCAAATCGACGACCTCGCCCCTGGGCGTGAGCACGTACACCCGGTCCTCGACCAGCTCGCTGCCGAACTCGCCGAGCAGGCCGGGATCCTCGCCCTCGCGCTCGACGTGGGTATCGAGCAGGCGGCGCATCCACTCGATGCGCTTGTCCAGCGCCGCCTCCGCCGCCGCCGAGCGGCCGCCGCGGCCCGACCCGCCGGATTCCTTGTACCGCCAGTGCGCGGCGACGCCGAGCTCGTTCTGAGCGTGCATCTCGAAGGTGCGGATCTGCACTTCCAGGGTCTTGCCTTCCGGGCCGATCACCGCGGTGTGCAGCGAGCGGTAGTCGTTGCGCTTGGGACGGGCGATGTAGTCGTCGAACTCGCTGGGGATCGGCGCCCACAGCGCGTGCACCACGCCGAGCGCGGCGTAGCAGGCGGCCACGTCTTCGACCAGCACGCGCACCGCGCGCAGGTCGTAGAGCTCGCCGATCGGCACGTCCTTCTTCTGCATCTTCTTCCAGATGCTGTAGATGTGCTTGGGCCGGCCGGCGACCTCGGCATGCGCCAGCCCATGCGCGCGCAGGGCCTCGCCGAGCGCGGCCTTGACTGCCTCGATGTAGCGCTCGCGGTCGCCGCGCTTGCCGTCGAGCAGGCGGGCGATGCGCTGGTAGGTCTCCGGCTCCAGCTGGCGGAAGGCGAGGTCCTCCAGCTCCCACTTCAGCTGCCAGATGCCGAGCCGGTTGGCGAGCGGCGCGTGGATGTCGCGCGTCAGCTGCGCCAGCGCGCGCCGCTGCGCGGGCGGCAGTGCGCTGGCGTGGCGCAGGCGCGCGAGCTGGCGCGCGAGCAGGATCGGCACCACCCGCAGGTCGCGCACGATCGCCAGCAACAGCCGGCGCAGGCCCTCGCTGTTGGCCGGGCCCGTCCGCTCCGCGTGCAGTTGCCAGACCTGCGCGGCGGCGCGCTGGCCTTCCAGCAGCGCGGCGATCGCGGGCTGCTCGCGCTCGCACCACGGCTGCAGGCGCTCGCGCAGCGCCGGCACGCCGTGCAGCACGGCGGCCGCGAGCACCTCGCCGTCCGAATCCAGGCGCGCGAGCAGGGCGAGGGTGTCGGCGAGCACCGGCAACGGATCGCGCAGGGTCGCGAGGTCGCCGGGCTCGAAGGCCTCGCGCAGGCGCGCGCCGACCGCCGGCGCCAGCGCGGCGCAGGCGGGCGCGGCCAGCAGGCCGGCGAAGGAGTCGGTCGGGAGCGGCGCGGGGGACGACACGGCGGGACTTCGGACGCGGGACGCCTACATTAGGCCGCCGCCACCCGGGCGAACAGTCCGCGCGCGAGTCGGCTAGCATGGCCGCCTCGCCCGTCGCCCGAGGTCCGCCATGTCCGCGCTCCGCATGCTTGCCGCCGCCGTCCTCATCGCCTGCCTCGCGCCCGCGTTCGCGCAGGACGCGTCCCAGCCGATCGAACGGCAGATGACGCCGGAGGAATTCAAGGCGGCGGGCTTGGACAAGCTGACCCCGGACGAACTCGCGCACCTCAATGCCTGGCTCGGCCGCACGATCAGCACCGAGAGCGAGAAGGCCGCGGCGCTGGCCGCCGACAAGGTCAAGCAGGAGGGCCGCGGCTTCTTCACCTTCGGCTCGGAAGAGCCGATCAGCGGCCGCATGACCGGCCACTTCAAGGGCTTCGCCCGCGGCCGCCGCTATACGCTCGACAACGGGCAGGTGTGGGAGCAGATCGACGACACCGAACTGCCGGGCGTGACGCTCGAGGATCCCGAGGTCAACATCAAGCCGTCGGTGATCGGCAACGCGTGGTACCTCAAGGTCGGCAAGTACAACACCCGCGCGCAGGTGCGGCGGGTCAAGTAGCGGGCCACGCTCCGCGTGATCCCGGCCTGCCGGGCCCGCGCGCGCATCGCCGGCCTTTTGCCCGGTCGATCCGGGTACCGGCTGGCGCCCGCCGTCAGCCCAGCTGCGCCACCCGCGCCGCCAGCTTCTTCGCCGACACCGCGCCGCGCGTGCCGAGTTCCTGCGCGAACAGCTGCACGCGCAGTTCCTCGAGGTCCCAGCGCAGCGCCTGCCAGGCCTCCTCGCGATCGCGCCCGGCCGCGGCCGCCGACGCCAGTGCCTCGACGAACGGCCTGAGCTCCAGCATCCGCGCCTGGTCGCGCGCCGGATCGCGCTGGGCGCGCTCGGCCCGCAGCGACAGCGCCTTCAGGTAGCGCGGGTATTCGGCCAGCGCGGCGGCGGGCACGTCGCGCAGGAATCCCGGCGGGGTCAGCGCCGCCAGCTGCGCGCGCATGTCGTCGAGGTTGCCGCTGGCCCAGCCGACCAGCTTCGACTCCAGCTTCGCGCGCACCTCCGCGACCAGCGCGAGGATCGTCTCCGCCTGGCGCAGGCGCGCGGTCGCTTCCGGGAACAGCGCCTTCGCCACCGCGTCGCGGCGCGCGGCGAAGGCCTGCGGGTCGCGGATGTCGCCCAGGCCTTCCGCGGTGAGCGCGGCGAAGGCACCGTCGACGAGGTCGGCGCGCAGGCGGTCGCCGTCCTTCAGGGCGTCGCCGCGCGGCGCCGCCGACTCGATCGCCGCATACAGCAGGGAGGGTTTGGGCTGCACCGGCAGTTGCTTGCGCGCCTGTTTCAGGCGATCGGCGAGCGTGAGCCGCAGCAGCCGGCGCACGCCCTGCGGGTGGAGGCGCCGCGCTTCGTCACGGTCTGCGTGCACCGACAGCGAGGCGCTGTCGCCCTCGTCGTGCAGCGCCGGATAGGCCGGCACGCCACCCGCACCGGGCACGGATTCCGGAATGGGACTGTCCGGGAAGGCCACCAGCCGCTCGCGCGCGAGGCCTTCGGCGGCGCGCGCGGCGAACGCATCCGCGGCGCGCTGGCCGAAGCGCGCGCGCAGCGCGTCGAGGTCGCGCGATTCGGCGAGCACGTGGCCGCCGCCACGCGGGCCATCGGCCACGTCGAGCAGGCGCAGGTTGGCGTGCAGGTGCGGTTCGAGCGCGGCGGGATCGAAGTCGGT
>JBQCFN010000308.1:0-9652 GCA_051959035.1 Lysobacteraceae bacterium
CAGCCACATCGCCTTCGTCGGCACGCAACCGACGTTGACGCAGGTGCCGCCGAGCGCGCCGGGCTCCAGCAGCGCCACCCGGGCGCCGTGCGCGGCCGCGCGGAACGCGCCGGCGAGGCCGCCGGAGCCACCGCCGATGACGACCAGGTCGAAGGATGCGTCGCTCATCCGCGGCTCACTCCGCCCCGTTCACGCGAACCGCCCCGGCGCGTAGGGCGCGGGATCCAGCGACGGCGCGCGCCCGGTGAGCAGGTCGCACAGCAGCTGCGCGGTGGCGGGACTCATGCTGACGCCGAGCATGCCGTGCCCGGTGGCGACCCACAGGTGCGGCTCGCCGGGCACCGCGCCCAGGATCGGCACGTCGTCGCAGCTCATCGGCCGCCAGCCGTACCACTCCTCGCGCACCGCCGGGCCGACCGGTTCGCGCAGGTACTCGCGCGCGCCGCGCTCCAGCGCGCCGAGGCGGCGGCGGTTGAGGGTGGCATCGTGGCCGGAGAATTCCATCGTGCTGCCGAGCCGGTAGCCGCTGCCCCAGGTGGTCACGCACACGCTGCGCTCGTGCAGCACCAGCGGGCGCCGCGGTGCCAGCACCGGGCGATCGTAGGTGATCGAATAGCCCTTGCCGGGCTGCATCGCGGCGCGCAGCGGGGCGCGCGCGGGCGACAGCGCCAGGCGCGGGGTCCCCGCGCCGGTGGCGACCAGCACGTCGCGCGCGCGCTCCACGCCGCGTTCGGTGGCAACCTGCAGGCGGTCGCCGGCGCGCTGCACGCCCTGCACGGCGCAGTGCTCGACCAGCTCGCCGCCGGCGGCGACGAGCGCGCGCGCCAGGCCGGCGACGTAGCGGTCGGGCCGCAGGCTGGCGTCGCCCGGGAAGCGCACCACGCCCGCGACGCCTTCCAGCAGCGCGGGCTCCTCGCGCTGGTAGGCGTCGCCGGCGATGCGCTCGTGCGGGATGCCAAGCCCGGCCAGGGCCTCGCACTCGGGCAGGAAGGCCGCGAGCGCGCGCTCGTCGCGAAACACGTGGTCGACGCCGCGCTGCTCGAACTCGCAGTCGATCGCGTGCGTCGCCAGCCAGTGCGGGAACGCGGCGCGCGAGGCCTGCAGCAACGCCGCGCGGGCGCGCGCCGCCGCCATCGCGGTCCGCGTATCGCAGTTGCCGGCGAAGCGCAGCAGCCAGCGCCACAGCCGCGGGTCGAACCGCGGCGCCACGTACAGCGGCGCGTCCGGGGTCAACATCCAGCGCAGCGCGCGGCCGATCGTGCCGGGCATCGCGAGCGGCAGCGCGTGGCTGGGCGTCAGCGTGCCGCAGTTGCCGTGCGAACTGCCCTGGCCGACCGCGCCGGCGTCGAGCACCCGCACCCGCCGCCCGGCCTCCTGCAGCGCCAGCCCGCAGGCCAGCCCGACCACGCCACCGCCGACGATCAGGACATCAGGTTCCCTGTGCACGCCCGGATTCCCGCAGGTTGTCGCGAGGCGCCCGGTGGCGCCCCGGCGCTAGTGGTGGTGGCCGCCCTCGCCGTGCACGTGGCCGTGCTCGAGCTCCTCGGCCGTCGCCTCGCGCACCTCGACCACGTCGATGTCGAAGTGCAGGTCCTTGCCGGCCATCGGGTGGTTGAGGTCGACGTCGACCACGCTCATGCCGACTTTTTCGATCGTCACCGCGCGCGGGCCGAAGTTGGTGTTCAGCACCACCTGCATGCCGGGCGCCAGGCGCTGCTCGCCGAAGTGCTTCTTCGGGATGCGCTGGGTCAGGCCCTCGCGCTTCTCGCCGTAGGCCTCGGCGGCCGGCACGTCGGCACTGAAGGAATCCCCCGCCGCGCGGCCTTCCATCGCCTTCTCCAGGCCCGGGATGATCTGGCCGCGCCCGTACAGGATGGCCAGCGGCTCGCCGCCCTGCGAGCTTTCCATGGCCTCCTGGCCCTGCTCGGCGACGCTGTAGTGGAAGCGGACGACGCGGTCTTTCTCGATCTTCATCTGGGCCTTCTCGGAGCCGGCGCGCCGGCGGTGGATGCGCGCTTGTGCACGCCGGGTGAAAGCGGCCACACTGGCGCGCGATGAAGCACGCCAGCATCGAGGCTGCGGGAGCCGCGCATTATCCGGGCTCGCTCCGGCCGGCGCCAGCCGCGGCCGCGTGGTGGCCGTGCGTCCTGTCCGCCGCGCTGGCGATCGCCGGCTGTGGCCATGCCCCGGTCCGCCACGAGCCCGTGGCCGCGCGCGCATGGCCGGTGGTGAGCCCGGCCGACCCGGCCCGGGCCAACGCGGTGCTGATGCGCGCACTGAGCCTGGTCGGCACGCCCTATCGCTACGGCGGCAACACGCCCGAAGGCGGCTTCGACTGCAGCGGGCTGGTGGACTACGTGTTCCGCGACATGCTCGACCTGCGCCTGCCGCGCACCGCCCGCGAGCTGGCCGGCTGGGAAGGTCCGCGCATCGCGCCCGAGCGCCTGGCCACCGCGGACCTGGTGTTCTTCGGCAGCGGCGGGCAGGTGTCCCATGTCGGCATCTACGTCGGCGAGGGCCGCTTCGTGCACGCACCCAGCACCGGCGGCACGGTGCGGCTGGACCGGATCGACGGGCCCTACTGGCGCGACCACTACACGGGCGCGCGCCGGGTGCTGCACTGACGGGCGCCTGGTCCGGCTTGCCGAAGCGTGACCACGGTCGCCGGTTTTCACCCGGTCTTTACAAAAATTGAACCCGCGGCCCGCCGGGCTGGGGCACCATCGCCCGGTCCTCCAGCCGTGAACCCCGCGTGACGACGAACGACCAACCCCTTGGCCGCCCCGCCGCCAGCCGCCGGCCCGTTCCGGGTCTCCTCCGTTTCCTGTGCTGCGCCGTGCTCGGCGCCGCCTGCCTGCCGGCCTTCGCCCAGCAGGCGCCGGTGGCCGCGACGGCCGCGACCGCCAGCCCGGTCGCGCCCATGGCAGCGGCGGCGGCACCCGCCGCGCTGCCCACCCCGCCGGCCATCGATGCCAGCCTGCCGCTGTCCGACCGCGCCATCCTGCTCGCCGGCGACCTGCGCCGCATGGTCGCCGCGCAGCCGGCCGCCGCCGACGCGCCCAGGCCGGCGCTGAGCACGCGCATCCAGACCGTCCTGCAGCGCGCGCTGGCCCTGCTCGGCACGCCCTACCGCTGGGGCGGCACCGGCACCGACGGCTTCGACTGCAGCGGGCTGGTCGGCTACGTGTTCCGCAACGCGCTCGGCGTCGAGCTGCCGCGGGTGTCGCGCGACCTCGCCAAGAGCGGCGAGCTGGTCAGCGACCGCGCCCTGCTGTCGCCGGGCGACCTGGTGTTCTTCGCCCGCCGCGCGCGCGGCGAGGTCGACCACGTCGGGATCTACGTCGGCAATGGCCGCTTCGTGCATGCGCCGCGCACCGGCAAGACGGTCGAGGTGTCGAGCCTGGACAATGCCTACTGGAGCGATCGCTTCGTGCAGGCGCGCCGGGTCGCCGGGCTGTAGCCACCGCCCGCTCCCTCCGCCCCGCCCCAAGGCCGCCGCAAGGCGGCCTTTTCGCATCCGCGGCGCAGTCATCGGGATCACCGCGGCGTCACGGCGGCAGTGGGGAAATGCGCGTCCGTTCCGGCCAGGAAGGGCCGACAGGAGGGAACGGATGGACGCCTGGAAACTCATGCTGGCCGCGCTGCTGTGCGTCGGCCTGGCGACGGGGTGCCCGCGCCGGCACCACGGACGCACGACGCCGCCGAAGTGTCCGGTCGCCGTGGTGGTGCCCGCCGCCCCGGCCATGCCCGCCCCGCCGCTGCTGCCCGCCTGACGCGACCGGACCGGCCGCCGCCCTCAGCCCGCGGGCTCGAGGGCGGCGATCGCCTGCTCGATCTCGTGGCTCAAGCCCATGACCCGCACCGCGCGCTCGGCGAGCGCGCGTTCGGCATCGTCGCGCGGCGTCCAGGCGGGTACCGGCACCGGCCGGCCCTCCACCCCGTCGAGCGCGACGAACACGATCACGCACTGGGTGCACAGCCGCGCCCGCGCGGCATCGGCGGTCGGCTCGCGGGCGCGCACCTCGACCGCGAAGTGCATGCTGCTGGTGCCGGTATGCACCAGCCGCGCGGCGACGGTGACGAGGTCGCCGATGCGCACCGGCGCGAGGAAGCGGATCCCGCCCACCGCCACCGTCACGCTGTAGCGCCCGCTCCAGCCCACCGCCGCGGCGTAGCCGGCCTGGTCGATCCATTTCATCACCGCGCCGCCGTGCACCTTGCCGCCGTAATTGACGTCGGTGGGTTCGGCGAGGAAGCGGAATTCGAGCTGGTGCTGGCGTCCGCCCATTGCGGTCCTCCGTCGTTGCGGTCAGTCCTGCGAGCGCTGGGTCGGCGTCTCCCGCCGCGTGCCGAGGTCGGCGATCCGCCACAGGTACAGGCTGGCATAGGTGCGGTACGGGCCCCAGCGCTCGCCGCGCGCCAGCAAGGCCTTCGGGGTCGGCATCTCCGCGAGCCGGTCGACCAGCTGCGCGCCCTTGCGGATGCCGAGGTCGTCGACGGGCAGCACGTCCGGTCGGCCGAGCCGGAACATCAGCATCATCTCCACCGTCCAGCGCCCGATGCCGCGGATCGGCACCAGCGCGGCGATGATCGCGTCGTTGTCGAGGCCGGCCATCTGCCGCAGCGTCGGGATCTCGCCGCCTGCCTCGCGCGCGGCGAGGTCGCGCAGCGCCAGGGTCTTGTTGCCGGACACGCCGCAGGCGCGCAGGCCGGCGTCGTCGATGCGCGCGAGCGTGTCGCAGTGGAAGCGGTCGCTGCCGATCGCCGCCTCGACCCGCCCCACGATCGTCGCCGCGGCCTTGCCGCTGAGCTGCTGGTAGAGGATCGCGCGGGCGAGCGCGTCGACCGGATCGAAGGGCTTGCGCCAGCGCGGATCGGGCGCGATCGGGCCGACCTTGTCCATCCATTTCGCCAGCTTGCGGTCGCGCCTGGCGAGGTGGGCGTGGGCGGCTTCGGTGTCGAATCCCCGGGCGTGGCGCGGCATCGGTTACTCCCGCAACAGGTCGAAGGCGAGCAGCAGCCAGCCGGCGATCATGAGCGTTCCGCCGAACGGCGCCAGCCGCGGCGGCCAGCCCGCCAGCGCATGCAGCGCGACGCTGCCCGCGAACAGCAAGCTGCCGGCCAGCAGCGCCGCCAGCGCCCATCCGCGCCGGCGCCCGACCGGGCCGCGCGCCAGTGCCGCCAGCGCGACGCCATGGCCGAACAGCAGCGCGGCGGCGGTCTGCAGCAGCCCCTGGCCGGCCCCGGCCGCGTGCGCCGCCCAGGCCGCGAGCGCAACCGCCCCGCCCGCGCACAGGGCGCCGCTGGCGGCGAGCGCCTTCGTTGCGGCGGGACGCAGGGGCATCGGCGGCATGGCGGCTCCCGGAAACGCGACACGCCGCGCGAGGCGGCGTGTCGTGGACGCAGAACGCAGGAGGGAGCGTGCCTTACTTGAGGTTCCAGTACATCTCGAACTGGCCGTCCTCGCTGAAGGCCCCCTCGACGCCGTTCTTGTACACCTCGTACGGACGGTCGACGACCTCGTAGCCGTTGGTCAGCGCCCAGGCGCGCAGCATGTTGTGGGCGTTCTCCAGCTCCATCATGTAGCCGGTGAAGTTGCCCGAGGCCGCGCGCACGGCCGGGTTGTGCACGTACTTGACCGGCCCCTGCAGCTTGAGGCCGGTGAGCTGCGCTTCCGGCGCCGGCGCCGCCTCGCCTTCGGCGCCGCCGCCGCGGCGGACCGGCACGGCCACGTCGAAGGTGTAGTTCTGGGTGCCGAACTCGGTCGACACGATGCGCATCGGCCCGGCCGCGGTCAGGCCGCTGGCCTCGATGCTGCGCTTGATCCACTCCATGTCGGAGTTCATCGCGGCCTTGAGCTTGTCAGGATCGCGGGCGATCGCGCCGGCGTTGACCACCAGCAGGTCCTCGGCCGGGCGGTCGACGACGCGCAGGTCGGTCAGGCGGGTGCCCTGCGCGCGGTAGTCGGCGTTCGGCACCGTGGCCAGCATGTTGCTCAGGCGCTGCAGGCCGAGCTTCATGTCCTCGCCGACGTGGCTGCGCACGTACAGGCCGGCGTAGCGGCCGAGCAGGTCCCAGCCGTAGTCGACGTCGTAGGTCTGGGTGATCTGGATGTTGCGGCCGGCGTGGCCGGTCGGCTTGAAGCTGAAACGGGTCTGCTTGTCGCCGCCGCGCTGCGGGTTCTCGATCGCGTAGGTGACGCTCTGGCCGGGCTCGGCGGCGACGATCTTGTAGCTGCCCTCGCCCAGTTGCGGCTTGTCCGAGCTGTAGGTCAGGGTGGCGCCGACGCCCGAGTCCGGGCCGGACAGCTGGATCTTCATGCGCGGGTCGCGCAGCACCAGCGGGTTCCAGTCGCGGAAACGGCGGAAGCTGTCGAGGGTGTCGTAGACGATCGTCAGCTTGCGGTTGGTCTCCACCTGCTCCGACAGGTGCCGGTGCGAGGGCAGCACGAGCCCGACGACCAGGAACAGCACGGCGACGATCGCCAGGGAAATCAGGATTTCGATCAAACGGGTCATCAGGCATCTCCAGGGGGCAGGCCCCGCCCGGGCCGCTGGCCAGGACGCAGACCTCTAATCGTAGCAAGAAGGCCTGCGCCCGGGCAGCGCCCGCTTGGCGCGGATTGGCCTCCCGCCGCCGGGGCGTGAACTGCGTCGCGCCGCGCGGGAATCAGGGCGTGGCGCCCTGCACCAGCTTGAGCTCGAAGGCCTTGAGCACGGCGCGGGTGCGGTCGCGCACGCCGAGCTTGGAGAGGATGTTGGACACGTGGTTCTTGATCGTGCCCTCGGCCACGCCCAGCGAGTTGGCGATCTCCTTGTTGGAGAAGCCCGAGGCCATCAGGCGCAGGATCTCGGTCTCGCGGTCGGTGAGCGGATCGGGCCGGTCGAGGCTGGTGAAGTCGTTGCGCATGTGCTCCAGCCCCGACAGCAGGCGCTGGGTCACCGCGGGCTGGACCTCCGAGCCGCCGGCGGCCACCGTCTGGATCGCGCCGACCAGCTGCTCGAGCGAGACGTCCTTGAGCAGGTAGCCCTTCGCGCCCGCCTTGAGGCCGGCCATCACCAGCTGGTCGTCGTCGAAGGTGGTCAGGATGATGGTCGGCGGCAGCGCATGGATCCGCGCCAGCGCCTGCAGCGCCTCCAGCCCGGACATCACCGGCATGCGCATGTCCATCAGCACCACGTCCGGCTTGAGCTGCGGGATCAGCTCGACCGCCTGGCGCCCGTCGCCGCATTCGCCCACCACCTCCATGCCCTCGGCGAGCGCGAGCAGCGAGCGGATGCCCTGGCGGACCAGGGTCTGGTCGTCGACGAGACAGATGCGGATCATGCGGCTTCTCCGGAAGAGGTCGCGGACGGAAGGGGCTCGGCATAGCCGGGGTCGGGGCGCGCCAGCGGGATGGGACGCTCGTCCAGCGGCAGCCGGATGTCCAGCCCGAAGCCGCGCTGCGGCAGGGTCTCGATCTCGACCGTGCCGCCGTGGGCGGCGAGCCGTTCGCGCATCCCGCGCAGGCCGTTGCCGGCAGCGGGCCCCTCCGCGCCGCGGCCGTCGTCGCGTGCGTGCAGCCGCACCGCGCCGCCCTCGAGGGTGTAGCGCAGCAGCAGCCGCGTGGCCTGCGCATGGCGGACCGCGTTCGTGATGATCTCCTGGGTGCAGCGCAGCAGCACGTGCGCGCGCTCCGGATCGTCCAGCAGGAAGGGCTCGGGCAGCTGCATGTCGATGGCCAGGCCGGCGACGTGGTCGGCCAGCGGGCGCAGCGTCGCCGCCATGTCGATCGCGTCGTCGTCGCGCAGCTGGCTCACCGCCTCGCGCACGTCGCTGAGCAGCAGGCGGGCCAGCGTGTGGGCCTGGTTGACGTGCTCCTGGGCCTGGCCTTCGACCAGGTGGCCGGCGACCTCGAGGTTGAGGCTCAGCGCGGTCAGATGGTGGCCGAGCAGGTCATGCAGCTCGCGCGAGATGCGGGTGCGCTCATTGACGCGGGCGCTCTCGGCCAGCAGCGCGCGGGTGGCGCGCAGCTCGGCGTTGAGCCGGCGCTGCTCCTCGCGCGCCTGCGCCTGCTGGCGCGCGACCAGGCTGGTGACGAACACGAAGCCCGAGAAGCCGGCGTACAGCAGCGACTGCATCAGCGCTTCCAGCCACGACAGGTCCAGCCAGCGCACGTACACCGGCACCACCAGGAACTCGCTCAGCACCAGCCAGGCCACGCCCAGCGGCAACGGCAGCAGCCACGGCAGCACGCAGGCGACGACCATCAGCAGGATGCTGCCCAGCCCGCTCGCGCTGTAGTAGCTGATCGCCACCGCGCTCGCGGTGAGCATGGCCAGCAGGAGGTAGTCGAAGGCGACCACCCGGCGGCTGCCGAGCGCACGGGTCAGCCAGCCGTAGCACAGGCCGAAGGCCGCATACGCGCCCCACGCCATCCAGCCGATGTGCGCGCCGCCCGCGGCTTCCTCGCCCAGCGCCCCCGGCTCGGCCGGCATCAGCGCCAGCAGCAGCAACGGCATGCCGATCACCGCCCAGGTGAACAGGCCGGCGTAGCGCAACAGGCGGCTGTGGTTCAGGCGCGCGAACATGCGGCATCTTAGGCGCAAAGCCGACCACGGGCCACGCCGGAAGTCATGCCCGCACCGCGGCCACGCCTTGCACAGGCCGCCTGAACCCCTGCCGGACGGATGCCGGGCGGGCGGCGCTTCCGCCCACCACGGCCGGGGCCCATGCGATAATTCCGCGGTGGGAACGGACGCTGGATTGCACGCGTCCGGCACTCCGTAGTCGAAGCCGGGAGTCGGGAATGTCGATCGCCATCCGCGACGTGCGCGAGCACGAGCTGGATTCCGTCCTTGCCCTCAACAACGCAGCAGGTCCCGGCATCCTTCCGCTCGATGCGGCCCGCGTGCGGCGGTTCTACGAAGAAGCCGAGTATTTCCGGGTCGCCGAACGCGACGGCGCGCTGGCCGGCTTCCTGGTCGGCTTCGGCAGCGACAGCGAGCACGACAGCGACAACTTCCGCTGGTTCCGCGAGCGTTACCCGCACTTCTTCTACATCGACCGCATCGCGGTGGCGAGCCGCCGCCGCGGCGGCGGCGTCGGCCGCGCGTTCTACGCCGACGTGCAGGGCTATGCCGAGCTGCGCTACCCGCAGCTGGCCTGCGAGGTGTTCCTCGAGCCGGGCACGGATCCGGCGCTGCTCTTCCACGGCAGCTTCGGCTTTCGCGAGGTCGGCCAGCACGTGATGGCCAGCAGCGGGCGCCGCGCGGCGATGCTGATGAAGGAGCTGTGCAGCTACCCGTGGGTGCGCGCCACCTACGGCGAGCGCCTTCCGGACCTGCCCTGGGTCGGCGCGCCGCGCCGCGCCGTGCAGGTCGACCAGCGCGCGCGCCGTGGCGACGTCGGGCGTGCCCGGCAGCGCGCCGAAGTCGACGATGACGGCCGCGCGCTCGAACAGCTTGGGCGCGCGGGCGACGCGCTCGCGCATCTCGGCGGCGAGGCGGGCCACGTCCAGCGTGCGCACGCGCAGGTTGGCGATGCCGACCTGGCCGAACTTCAGCTCGCCGGCCTGCGCGTAATCCATTTGCGCGCTCATGCGCGGGCTCCCTTGGCCGGAGCGCCGGTGGCGATGTCGCGTGGCCGCTGCAGCCAGGGTTCGTCCGGCAGG
>JBQCFN010000309.1:0-3123 GCA_051959035.1 Lysobacteraceae bacterium
TCGGGGTTCCTGCGGCAGGGGCCGTGAAAGGACGCGATTCTAACCGGCCGCCCGCCGCGGCCGCCGCCGGCCGGGCTCAGCCGACCAGCGAGGCGCCCAGCGTCATCGGCGCGCGCGGCCGCGCCGCCAGGGTCGCCGCCAGCCGTGCCGCCGCCGCGCGATAGGCCTGCGCCGCGGCGGATTCCGGGGCGGCCGCCACGATCGGCGTGCCGGCGTCGCCCTGCACGCGGACCGCGGCCTCCAGCGGCAGGCTGCCGAGCAGCGGCACGCCGTACTGCGCGGCCATGCGCGCGCCGCCGCCTTCGCCGAACACGTGCTCGGCGTGGCCGCAGTGGCTGCACACGTGCACCGCCATGTTCTCGAGCAGGCCGAGCACCGGCACCTGCACCTTCTCGAACATGCGCAGCGCCTTGCGCGCATCCAGCGTGGCCACGTCCTGCGGGGTGGTGACCACGACCGCGCCGGCCACCGGGATCTTCTGCGCGAGGGTCAGCTGGATGTCGCCGGTGCCGGGCGGCAGGTCGACGATCAGGTAGTCCAGGCCCCCATCGCCGCCCCACAGCGTCTGTTCCAGCAGTTGGGTCAGCGCCGAGGTCGCCATCGGCCCGCGCCAGATCATCGGCGTGTCCTCCTCGACCATCAGGCCGATCGACATCGCCTCGACCCCGTGCGCGCGCATCGGCACGATCGACTTGCCGTCCGGGCTGTCGGGGCGACCGGACAGGCCGAGCATGGTCGGGATGCTCGGGCCGTAGACATCCGCGTCCAGCACGCCCACGCGCGCGCCGGCCGCGGCGAGCGCCAGCGCCAGGTTGACCGCGGTGGTCGACTTGCCCACGCCGCCCTTGCCCGAGCCGATCGCGATGACGTTGCGGGCGCGCGGCAGCGGCGCCAGGTTGCCCTGCACGGCATGGGCGGCGATGCGATGGGTGACTTCCAGGCTGGCCAGTTCGAGGCCCTCGCCCGCCAGCAGCGCGGCGATCGCGGTGCGCAGCGCGGCCACGCCCTGCTCCGCCAGCGGATAGCCCAGGCCCAGCGCCAGCGCCACCCGCGCCTGCTCGCGCGCCAGCCGGATCCGCGCCCCGCCCTGCGCCAACGGCAGCCCCGTGTTGGGATCGACGAGGTCGGCGAGGCGTTGTTCGAGGGCGTCCATCGGCAGGCCAGCTGGAAAAACCCGTGCATTGTACCGGCCCCTCCCCGCCGGCCCGAGAGGGCGTGCGCTGAACGGCAGCGCGCGGCGGCCGTTCCGTACCCCGCCGCATGCAGGTATAAAGCCGGAGGCGCGGCACGCGCCGCGACGGCAATCCCTCGGGAGGGGACCATGCGCAAGACCTGTTTCGCTTTGCTGCTGCTCGCGCTGCCGCTGGCCGCGTTCGCGCAGAACACGCCGGTGGGCAAGTGGAAGACCATCGACGACGTCACCGGCAAGCCCAAGTCGATCGTCGAGATCTACGAGGCCGCCAACGGCACCCTGCAGGCGCGGGTGCTGCAGGTGCTGCAGTCCGACAAGGGCCCGCACCCGCTGTGCGACGCCTGCAAGGGCGAGAACCACAACAAGCCGGTGGAGGGCATGGTCATCGCCTGGGGCCTGAAGCACGAAGGCAACACCTGGGACGACGGCAAGATCATGGATCCGAAGAACGGCAAGGTGTACTCGGCGAAGATGACGCCGGTGGACGGCGGCGCCAGGCTCGACGTGCGCGGCTACCTCGGCTTCTCCTTCCTCGGCCGCACCCAGACCTGGATCCGCGAGCAGTAATCCGCTCCGCGGCGGCACGACGACGGCCCGCCAGCGCGGGCCGTTTTCGTTGCGGCGCCGTCCACGGCCCGCGCGGAGGGCGCATGCGATAATCGGCACCCGTTTTTCCCGCGACTCCCATGCCCCGCACCGCCGTCGTCACCTGCGCCCTGCCCTACGCCAACGGCGCCCTGCATCTCGGCCACCTGGTGGGTTACATCCAGGGCGACATCTGGACGCGCGCGCGCCGCATGGGCGGCGACACGGTGCACTTCGTCTGCGCCGACGACACCCACGGCACGCCGATCATGCTGGCGGCGGAAAAGGCCGGGCTCGCGCCCGAGGCCTACATCGCCGGCATCCAGGCCGGGCACGAGCGCGACTTCGCCGCCTTCGGCGTCGCCTTCGACCATTACGACTCGACCCATTCGGACGCCAACCGCGCGCTCACCGAAGCGATCTATGCGCGGCTGGACGCCGGCGGCCACATCGGCCGGCGCAGCGTCGCCCAGTTCTACGATCCGGCCAAGGGCATGTTCCTGCCCGACCGCTACGTCAAGGGCACCTGCCCCAACTGCGGCACCCCCGACCAGTACGGCGACAACTGCGAGCACTGCGGCGCCACCTACGCGCCGACCGACCTCAAGGACCCGCGTTCGGTGCTCAGCGGCGTCGCGCCGGAACTGCGCGAATCCGAGCACTTCTTCTTCGAGGTCGGCCAGTTCGACGCCTTCCTGCGCGACTGGCTGGCCGGCGACGTCGCCGCGCCCGGGGTCAAGGCCAAGCTGCAGGAATGGCTGGACGGCGAAGGCGGCCTGCGCGCGTGGGACATCTCGCGCGACGCGCCCTACTTCGGCTTCGAGATCCCGGGCCACCCGGGCAAGTACTTCTACGTCTGGCTGGACGCGCCGATCGGCTACCTGTCCAGCCTGAAGGTGCTGTGCGGACGCCAGGGCCTGGACTTCGACGCCCTGCTCGCGCCCGGCGGCGACGCCGAGCTGCACCACTTCATCGGCAAGGACATCGTCACCTTCCACGGCCTGTTCTGGCCGGCGGTGCTGCGCGGCGCCGGCCTGCGCACGCCGGACCGGCTGCACGTCAACGGCTACCTGACCGTGGGCGGCGCCAAGATGTCGAAGTCGCGCGGCACCTTCGTCATGGCGCGGACCTACCTCGATGCCGGCCTGCCGCCCGAGGCGCTGCGCTACTACTTCGCCGCCAAGTCCTCCGGCGGCGTGGACGACGTCGACCTCAACCTCGCCGACTTCGTCGCGCGGGTGAACAGCGACCTGGTCGGCAAGTTCGTCAACATCGCCAGTCGGTGCGCGAAGCTGCTCGAAACCCATTTCGCGAATGCCATCTGGACGCCACCGTCGTCCACCAGC
>JBQCFN010000310.1:0-6374 GCA_051959035.1 Lysobacteraceae bacterium
TCTCGCCGCCCTTCTGGCCGGCCTCGCGCACGCTCATCGTGCCGTCGCCGCTGTCGCGGCCGCCGGCACGATCGCTGCGATCGCGTTCGTTGTCGTTGTTGCGGGTGTTCGCCATCGTCTACTCCTGGCGGTTGTCGTTGCCGCGGCCGCCTTCGGCCTGCTTGCCCTGCTCGATCAGTTCGCGCACGCGCTGGCCGCCGACCTCGCCGCCCTTCTGGCCGATCTCCTGGTAGAACTCGCTGCCATGCGCGGCCGCGGTCGCCTCGCCGCCCTTGCGGCCGAGCTGCGAATAGCCTTCCGGGCCCAGCTGCTCCTTGCGGATCTCGCCGCCCTTGCGCCCGGCCTCGCGCACGCTCATGTCGCCGTTGCCTTGTCCCTGGTTGCGGTTGTTGCTTGCCATTGCTCACCTCGGTTGTGTATGCGGGGGCTGGCCCCGGGGCGATCCCCGCGGAACTGGATTGCGGTTGCCGATTGCGGTCGCCGGGCTCAGCCTCCGTTCTGCTTGCCCTTCGCGACCAGTTCGCTCACGCGCTGGCCGCCCTTGTGGCCGGCTTCGCGCACGCTCATGCCGCCGCCCTGGCTGCGCGCACCGCCGCCGCTTGACGCCTGCTTGCCACCGCTGCCGCGGCTGCTGCCCTGGCTGCTGCCCTGACTGCGCTTGCCGCCGCTGTTGTCGCTGCGATTGTTGCTGGCCATCTGCGCTTCTCCTCCGGACCAATGCCTCGTGGATCGCCGCGCACCCGTCCATGGCGCCGGCGAACGTGCCGCCCGCGCGCGGCGGGCTGGTGCCGCGCGTCCCGCGCGGCCTGCGTCATTCGATCTCGCCGTACGCCTTCATCACGTCCTGCGGGCCGCCGAACTGGTCGCGGTCCAGCTGCTGGATGGTGTCCATCACGTCGGAAGGCGCGTCGTTGCGGCGCGCGCAGTCGATCAGCGACTGCTTGTCGGCCGGATACTCGACGCCCTTCAGGTAGAACTGGACGTTGGCTGGCGAATTGCCACCTAACCCTCGCGTCATGGCGTTCTCCTCCGCACCGCGGCGGCGGCGCGCGGCCGCCGCCCGGTGCATCCTGCTGCCGGTGGCCTGTCTAGACGTCGCGGCCTTCTGACTGCTTGCCCTTCTCCACCAGTTCGCTCACGCGCTGGCCGCCCTGGCGGCCGAGCTCGGAGTAGCCCTCCGGCCCGAGCTGCTGCTTGCGCGTCTCGCCGCCCTCGCGGCCGATCTCCGACATCGCGTCCGGCCCGCGCTGTTCGCGCAGTGCCTCGACGCCCTGGCGGCCGAGATCCGAATAGCCTTCCGGCCCCAGCTGCTCCTTGCGCACCTCGCCACCCATCTGGCCGGCCTCGCGCACGCTCATGTCGCCGCTGCCGCTGCCGCTGGCGTTGCGGCCGCCGGCGCCGCTGCGGTCCTGGTTGCCCTGGTTGCCCTGGTTGCGATCGTTGGTTGCCATGGAAAAACCTCCTTCGTGGTCCGTGCCTGCTTCGGGATGAAGCCTCGAGGACGAAGCCTTCGTCCTGCCACGTCCCGCCTTGGCGGGCCCGTTGCGAGCTCGACGGATCGCGGCGGAAAGACGGATCGCAAAACCTGTGCCAAGCCGTGCGCTGCCGCGCGGGTCGCACGCAGGCGCAGGGCACGCACGCGCATGCGCGCACGGCGCATGCGGGACAGCCGGGTGCGCGCGAAATTTCGTTCGGCGCGACGCAAGAATTTCAACAAGCGACCGCGGGACAGGCGCGAGCGTGGCCGCGCCGCGGAGCGATGCGGCGGCGGCGCGCGTTCAGTGCCGGCGATGGCCGCTCATCGCCAGCCCAGGCTCGCGCGCGCGCGCCGCTGCCGTGCGTGCCGCGCAGCGGCGGGCCGCACGCGCGCGCGCCAGTAAAATCTGCGCGCGCCGCAAGTTTTTCCGAAAGCGATGCAGCGGCCGCCGCGGCTCAGCCGCGCTGGCGCTGGCCCAGGCGCAACCCGGCGTACACGACCACGAGCACAGCCAGCGCGATCGCGATCGCCGCCCATTCGCGCATGGTCAGCGTCGCCACGATCAGCGCCATCGCGGCGATCGCCAGCACCGGCACCAGCGCGCCGCCCGGCAGCACGAAGGGCGTGCCGCGCTCCTGCACGCCGCGCCGCTGCGCCCGCCACGCCGACAGGCTGACCAGCACGTAGGTCATGCAGATCGCGCCACCGGACACCAGCGCCAGCGAGTCGAAGCTGCCACCGAGCGCGAGCAGCCAGGCCAGGCCCGCATGGACGACCAGCGCCAGCACGGGCACGCGGTGGCGCACGCTGACGCCGGCGAACGCGGCCGGCAGGAAGCCGTCGCGCGCCAGCGCGAACACCAGCCGCGAGGTGCCGAGCAGGTTGCCCATCAGGAAGCCGGCCATCGACACGCACGCGGTCGCCAGCAACAGCGTGCGACCGGGCGACCACAGCGCGCCGGCGGCGTCGGCGAGCGGCACCTTGCTGGCGGCCGCGCCGACGCCGAGCACGCCGGCGGTCACCACCTGCACGCCGACGTACAGCAGCACCACCAGCGCGATCGCGGCCAGCGCCGCGCGCGGCACGCTGCGCGCCGGGTCGCGCACTTCGCCCGAGGGCACGAGTGCCGTCTCCATGCCGGAATAGGCGAACATCACCAGCACCATGCCGGCGCCGAGCGCGGACCACGACGGGATCGCCGCCACCGAGAAGCTGACCTGCGACCAGTCGACGAACGCGAGGCCCGCCACCGCGAGCACGACCAGCGGCGTGAGCTTGAGCCCCGCCAGCACCGCGACCGCGCGCGCGCCGAGCTTGATGCCGAACGCATTCAGCGCGAACAGCGCGAGGTACAGCGGGGTGATGAACAGCGCGCGCGCGGCCGGCGCGGCGAGCGCGGGCACCAGGTTCGCCAGCTGCCCGGACAGCGCCGCCGCCACGCCCGCGCTGGAGGTGAAGTTGCTGATCCACATCAGCGCGCCGGCGAGGAAGCCCATGAACGGGCCGAAGGTCGCCGCGACATAGCTGTACGGGCCGCCGGTGGCGACCACGCGGCTGCCGACCGCGGCGAAGCACAGCGCGATCGGCACGATCGCCAGCGCGCCGGCGACCAGCGCCAGCGGCGCGGCCGGGCCGAGCTTGCCGGCGAGCACGCCGGGCATCTGGAACACCCCCGCGCCGACGATCACGTTGATCACCGCCGCGGTCAGCAGCAGCGACCCGACCGCGCGCACCAGCGCGGCATCGCCGCGCAGGGCGGCCGAAGGCATGTGCGGGCCGGCGTCGTTCATGCGGTGTCCCCCCAGTGGAGGGCCAAGCCTCGCACGCGCGCGGGCGCGGGGCGAGGGGGCGCGAGGCGCACGCCGCGGGCGAAGCTCCCCTCGCCCTCCGCCCCAGCGGAGACTCGGGAGCGTCCCGGCGCAGGAACAGACGGCCCGGCGTGGCGCGTCGAGGGATGCACGGCCGAGCGCGGCCTGCGATGGTTCGTTCCCGGGAAGGCCGAGGGCAGCAGCCGACCGCGCGCGTCGTGGCACCGGGCAAGGCGGCCGCGGGCGCGCGGGTAAAATCCGGCGATGGACCTCGACTCGCTTCCGCTCGGCCGCCAGGTCGACTATCCGCGCCACTACGACGCCGGCCTGCTGCATCCGATCCCGCGCGCGCCCGGCCGCCAGGCGCTCGGCCTCGACGCTGGCGCGCTGCCCTTCGCCGGCTTCGACCGCTGGCACGGCTACGAGCTGGGCTGGCTGGATGCGCGCGGCAAGCCGGTGGTGGCGATGCTGACGCTGGAAGTCCCCGCGACCACGCCGCAACTGGTCGAGTCGAAGTCGCTCAAGCTCTACCTCAACTCGTTCAACGCCACCCGCTTCGACGACGCGGAGGCGGTGCGCGCGCGCATCGCCGCCGACCTGGCGGCCGCGGCCGGCGGCGAGGTGGCGGTGCGCTTCGGCGTGCCGCCGGCGGCGGACGGCGACGACGCGGACTGCATCGACGGCCTGGACCTCGCGATCGACGACTACGGCCCGCCGAACGCCGACTACCTGCGGGCGGGCGACGACGTCGTCGCGGAGACCCTGGTCTCGCACCTGCTCAAGTCCAACTGCCCGGTCACCGGCCAACCCGACTGGGCGAGCGTGCGCATCGCCTGTCGCGGCCCGCGCATCGACCGCGCAGGCCTGCTGCGCTACCTCGTGTCCTTTCGCGACCACTGCGAATTCCACGAGCAGTGCGTCGAGCGCATCTTCGTCGACGTGATGGCGCGCTGCCGGCCGGAGTCGCTGTCGGTGGAGGCGCGCTACACGCGCCGCGGCGGGCTCGACATCAACCCGTGGCGGGCGACGCCCGGCCAGCCGGCGCCCGCGCCGGCGCGCGACCCGCGGCAGTGACGCGCGCCGGCCCGGCGATGCGGCCTTGACGCACGCCGTGGGAGCCTGCGCGCGCCATGAACGGCCCGAGGAGGTCCGTATGTCCACGCAACGCCCAGACGATCCGCGCCATCCGTCGCTGTCGCCAAGCCAGGCCGCGGGCGGCGGCAAGCCGGACTTCTCCAATGTGCAGGCGCACAGCGACACGGTGCCCGCGAGCGGCCCCACCGGCAGCAACTCTCCCGACTTCTCCAACGTGCAGGGCCACGCCGACACCCGCCCCGACACCGGCGCCGCCGCCCGCACCTACACCGTCAAGCCGGGCGACACGCTCTCGCACATCGCCCAGTCGGTGTACGGCAAGGCCAGCCGCTGGCATGCGATCTTCGAGGCCAACCGCGACCAACTCCAGGATCCCGACCTGATCCGCCCCGGCCAGGTCCTGCAACTCCCGTCCGTCGACTGAGAAGGAGCTTTCCGATGACCCGCTTTCGTTCCTCCCTGATCGCCGCCGTGCTGCTGGCTGGCGTCGCCGTGGCCGGCTGCAAGAAGCACGAGGACGCCACGGCCGACACCGGCGCCCTGCCGCCCGCCGCGACCACCATGGCACCGATGCCCGCGCCGTCGGAACTGCCGCCCGCGGCCGGCACCACCTCGACCGCGCCGATGGCCACGCCGCCGCCGACCTCGGCGATCGTGTCCAGCGTCGACCTCGGCAGCGCGGTCGGCGCGGACAACAAGGTCACCAGGGCCACCACCACCTTCGCGAAGAACGACACCATCCACGCCTCGGTCGCCACCACCGGCGGCAAGGCCTCGACCCTGACCGCGCGCTGGAACTACCAGGACGGCCAGGTCGTGCACACCGAGGACAAGTCGGTCCCCGCCGGCGCGCACGTCACCGATTTCAGCATCTCCAAGCCGGACGGCTGGCCGGCCGGCGACTACAAGCTCGAGGTGCTGGTCGACGGCAACGTCGCCCAGACGGTGGACTTCAGCGTCAAGTAACCCCGCGGCGGCGCCGGTGCGATGCCGGCGCCGCGGTCGTGCCGTCGCGCGTCAGCGCCGGCGCTAGAGGCCGGTGAACACCGGGGTCCAGGCCGTCCCGTCGGTGGACGCCGACCATGCGCCGGCCCGCCGCACCGCGCCTTTGCCGGGTGTGGCGCTTGCCGTCAATGTCCGGACGGCGCGCGCTCCGCCACCTGGCGCACGGGGAGACGTTGCGGCCAGCCGCCGGCGAGCGCGCGGTACAGCGCGACCAGGCTGGTCGCGCTGCGCGTGCGCGCATCGGCGAACGCATCCTGCGCCTGCAACTGGGAGCGCTCGGCGTCGAGCACCTCGAACAGGCCCGTGGCGCCCGCGTCGTAGCGCACCCGCGCCAGCCGCGCCGCTTCCGCGCTGTCGCGCGCCGCGCTCTCCAGGTGCGCATCCTCGCTGCGCGTGCGGCCGTAACGCACCAGTGCGTTCTCGGTGTCCTCCAGCGCGCGCAGCACCGCCTGCTGGTAGCGCGCGAGTTCGCCTTCCGCATCGGCATGGCCCGCGGCGATGCGGGCACGCACCCGCCCCACGTCGAGGAACGACCAGTCGATGCCGAGCGCGACCACGCGCGTCTCGCTGTCGCGCCCGAACAGCGCACCGGTGTCCACCGCCTGGCTGCCGATCAGGCCGCCGAGGGTGAAGCGCGGGAACAGGTCGGCGGTCGCCACGCCGATGCGCGCGGTGGCGGCGTGCAGGCGCTCCTCGGCCGCGGCGACGTCGGGGCGGCGGCGCAGCAGCTGGCCGGGCGTGCCTGGATCCAGCGGCGGCGGCAGCGCCGGCAGCGCGGACGGCGCCTCGAGTTCGGCGACCAGCGCATCGGGCGTGTGTCCGGTCAGCACCGCCAGCCGGTGCATCTGCACCGCGGCCGCCGCTTCCAGCGCCGGCACCCGCGACAGCGTCGCCTCCAGCTGCGCGCGGGCGGGCGCGGTGTCGACATCGCTGCCGCCGCCGGCGTCGGCGCGCGCCTGCACCAGCCGCAGCGTCTCGCGCTGGTTGTC
>JBQCFN010000311.1:0-3581 GCA_051959035.1 Lysobacteraceae bacterium
CACGTTGTCCTCGATGGTGGCGAAGCCTTCGTGGCTCCTGGCCAGCTCGAGCAGCAGCGCGCGGTCCAGCGGCTTGACGAAACGCATGTTGACCACGGTCAGGCCGAGCTCGGCGCCGACCTGCCCTGCCGCCGGCACGACCGCGCCGAAGGCGAGCAGGGCGATGCCGGCACCGTGGCGGCGCACCTCGGCCTTGCCGATCGGCAGGGTATCCAGGCCGGGCTGCACGGCGACGCCGGGGCCGGTACCGCGCGGGTAGCGCACCGCGGCGGGGCCCTGGAAGCGGAAGCCGGTGCTCAGCATCCGGCGGCACTCGTCCTCGTCGGCGGGCGCCATCACCATCATGTTGGGCACGCAACGCAGGAACGACAGGTCGAGGTTGCCCGCGTGGGTCGCCCCGTCCGGGCCGACCACGCCGCCGCGGTCGATCGCGAACAGCACGTCCAGGTCCTGGATCGCGACGTCGTGCACCAGCTGGTCGTAGCCGCGCTGCAGGAAGGTCGAGTAGATCGCCACGACCGGCTTGGCGCCCTCGCAGGCCATGCCGGCGGCGAGGGTCACCGCGTGCTGCTCGGCGATGGCGACGTCGAAGTAGCGTTCGGGATATTCGCGGCTGAAGCGCACCAGGCCGGAGCCTTCGCGCATCGCCGGGGTAATGCCCATCAGCTTCGGGTCGGCCGCGGCCATGTCGCACAGCCAGTCGCCGAACACGTCGGTGTAGGTGGGCTTCTTCGCCCCGGGCTTGGACACCACGCCCTTCTCTGGATCGAACGGCGACACCGCGTGGTAGCCGATCTGGTCGCCCTCGGCCAGCTCGTAGCCCTTGCCCTTGGTGGTGATGACGTGCAGCAGCTGCGGGCCCTTCAGGCCCTTGAGCGTGCGCAGCGTCCTGACCAGCGCCTCGACGTCGTGGCCGTCGATCGGCCCGGTGTAGTGGAAGCCCATCTCCTCGAACAGCGTGGACGGCACGAACATGCCCTTCCAGTGCTCTTCCCAGCGGCGCACGAACTTCGCGGTCGGGTTGTTCTTGTCGCCGAGCAGCTTCTTGCCGCCTTCGCGGATCGCGTTGAGCGTGCGGCTGCCGGTCATGCGGCCGAGCATCTTGGTCAGGCCGCCGACGTTCTCGCTGATCGACATCCGGTTGTCGTTGAGGATGACCAGGAGATTCGGCTCCGGCTCCATGCCGCCGGCGTGGTTGAGCGCCTCGTAGGCCATGCCGGCGGTCATCGCGCCGTCGCCGATCACCGCGACCACCTTCCTGTCGTCGCCGGCGCGCGCATTGGCGATCGCCATGCCGAGCGCGGCGGAGATCGAAGTCGAGGAATGGCCGACGCCGAAGGTGTCGTACGGGCTTTCCTCGCGCTTGGGGAAGGGCGCGACGCCGTCCTTCTGCTTGACGGTGTGGATCGCGTCGCGGCGGCCGGTCAGGATCTTGTGCGGATAGGTCTGGTGGCCGACGTCCCAGACGATGCGGTCGTCGGGCGTGTCGTACAGCCAGTGCAGCGCGACGGTCAGCTCGATCACGCCGAGGCCGGCGCCGAAGTGGCCGCCGGACCTGCCGACCGACTCGATCAGGTAGGCGCGCAGCTCGTCGGCGATCGCGGGCAGCTCGGCCTCGTCGAACTGGCGCAGGTCGGCGGGCGTCTGGATGCGGGACAGGCGCGGGTAGCGCGAGGGATCGATCATGGGGGGCTTTCGGCGCGCGGACCGTGCATTTTCGCGCCCGCTGCCGTGAGGGGCAAGAAAACCCGCGTCGCGCGCGCAGCCGGCCGCGCGGGCCGGCCCCGCGCCCGGGCTATTTCCCGCGCAGCCGCCCGAACAGGCCGCCCTTGGCGGGCTCGGCGGGTTCCGGCGCGGGCTCGCGCACCTGCTCCGCGTAGCCGCCGGCGATGCTGGCGTTGACGTAGTCGGCGGCGTCCTCGCGCGGCACGCCACAGCCGGCGGCGATCTCGTCGATGGTCGCCGGGCCCTTCATCATCTGGGTGGCGATGCGGAAGTGCTTGGGGAATTCGCGCTCGGTCTGCGGCCACTTGTTGAGGCGGAAGCGGCCGTCCGCGTCCAGGCCCGGCAGCAGCGCGCCGTGGCCGGCGACCAGGCCGCCGTACCACTGCAGGCGGTTGAGCGGCTGCGCGGCGCCGAGGGCGGCGCTCTCGCGCGCCCAGGCCGCGTCGTCCACCGGCGTGAACGCCTCGCGCCCGACCGCGCCTTCGAAGTGGCCGGCCAGCGGCTTCAGCGCGGCGGGGCCGTGGTAGACGCGCTGGTCCGCGTCGATCAGCAGGTCGCGGAAGCGCACCCGGCCGGACAGCGCGCCGGGCGCGAGCCAGTCGAACAGGCCGCGTTCGCGCTCGGGTGCCGGCGGCATCGGCGCGGGCGCGATGGTGGTCGGCGCGAGCGTGCCGACCTCGACCGAATCGGCCGGCTTGGGGCCGAGCGGCGCGCGTTCTTCCTCGTCGCGCAACGGCGGCAGCTCTTCCGGCAACTGGTCCTGCGGCACCGGCGAAGGCGACATGCCGGACGGCACCGCCGGTGCGGGTGGCGGCGCGGGTGCGGGCGCGGAAGCGGGCGCGATCGCCTGCGGCTGCGCGCCGCCGATGTCGCGCAGCAGCGCCGCCACGCTGGCCGCGTCGAACGGCTGCGCCAGGTGGAAGTCGGTCTGCGTGCGCGCGGCCGAGGTCAGCCCGATCACCTGCTTGCCCGCCGCGTGCAGGCGCAGCCAGCTCATCGGGCCGTACATGCTGTCCATGTCGACCACGACGTAGTCGGCATCCTGGTCCGGCACCAGCCGCCAGGCGCGCCCGAGCTGGGCGTTGGCCTGCTCGAAGGCGGCCTTGAGCGCGCTCTCCGTCGCCGGGTCCATGCCAGTCATGCCGAGGGTCTGGGCCATGCGCTCGGTCCGTGTGGGAAAGCCCGAGTGTAGCGTGGCGCGTCCGGGTTGCGACCTGCCATCCGGCAGGGGCCGCGGCGGGTCGCGCTCAGGCGGCCGCGTCCCGCCTGCCGGCCATGCGCGGGTCGGCGAAGCGCGGTGCGCGCCTGGGCAGCTGCGCCTTCAGGAACGCCATCTGGTCGGCGAGGATGTTGCGGTTGGCGAGGATCAGGTGCTCGATCCAGCTCGGCCGGTAGGGCACCGCGAGCAGCGGCATGCCGGCCTGCTGCGGCGTGCGCCCGCCCTTGCGGGAATTGCAGTGGAAGCAGGCGGCGACGACGTTCTCCCACTTGTCGCGCCCGCCCTGCGACAGCGGCACGACGTGGTCGCGGGTGAGGTGGTGGCGGTTGAACTCGCGGCCGCAGTACAGGCACAGGTGCTGGTCGCGCGCGAACAGCGCGGCGTTGGTCAGCGCGGGGGTGGGATCGAGCGCGTGCGGGCGCGGGTGGCCGCGCGCGGCGACGATCGGATGCAATTCGACCAGGCTCTGCGCGCCGGTGCTGCGGCAGGTGCCGCCGCGCACCCGCAGGCACGGATCGCCCAGCGTCCAGGCGACCGCGCCGCGGGCGTACAGGCAGGTGGCGTCCTGCCAGGACATCCAGTCGAGCACGCGGCCGTGGGCGTCCAGCGAAAGCAGGCGCACCGCGTCCAGGCGCGC